>JAGQGA010000093.1 GCA_020432595.1 Anaerolineales bacterium
ATTCGCGCACAGCGCGAACCTGGTATGGCTTGGCCTCTTTGCCAGGATGTGGACGATGGAAATCGACCCGTAGCTCTCCTTTCTTGAAGCCAACTCGTGATCCGCTACCCTCGATCAGTTCGCAGCCAAGGGCAATAAGTAGCGATTCAATGCGCCTCCATTCAATATTACGTAACACAGGATTCGTGAAGATTTGCTCCAAAGTGCGCTTTTGGCTATTGTTCATATTGCTATAGTATCAGATTTCAGTATCACAAGCAAGATAGCTTGCGCGATTATGCAAGATAGAGAAAATCATAATATGGGGCACACAAACATCATCCGCGTTCGTCCGCGTTTGTCCGCGTCCCATAAAGGAACCAGCTTATGAATGACCACGAACTGCGAAACCAACTGGTGCGAATGCTAACCATCCGGCAGGCACACATGGATTTTGAGGATGCGGTGGCAAATTTTCCCGCCGACCACATCAACACCACGCCACCCAACTGCGACTATACGTTTTGGCATTTGCTGGAACATCTACGGATTTGCCAGAAGGATATTTTGGACTACATTGTGAGCGATGATTACCACTGGCCGACGTTTCCCGATGATTATTGGCCGGAAAAAACGGCCGTTTCCACCCCCACCCTCTGGCAGCAAACCATCACCCACTTCCTCGCCGACCGGCAAGCCCTGGTTGAGATTATCAACGACCCCGCCACCGACCTCTTTGCCCCGCTGCCCAACAGCGGCGAGCATCAACATCACATTCTGCGCGAAATCAACATCATCGCCAGCCACAACGCCTACCACACCGGCGAACTCGGCGTATTGCGCCAGCTAATGGGGTTATGGGGCTAAATTTCACGCAAAGGCGCAAAGCCGCCAAGATTCCTTTGCGCCTTTGCGCCTTTGCGTGACACATTCTTATCACGACATGGACATTGGAAAGGAAGTTTTACGCGCTGCCCAGCGGCTGCACGGGCATGTTTACCAGACTCGGCTCGATTATTCGCCCTATTTCAGCCAGCTTACGGGAGCCAACGTCTATTTTAAGCTGGAAAATTTGCAGCAAACGGGGTCGTTTAAGGCGCGGGGGGCGCTGAACAAGCTGCTGTCGTTGACGGAGGCGGAGCGGCAGCAGGGGGTGGTGACGGCTTCATCGGGGAATCACGGAACGGCCGTTTCCTACGGCCTCTCCCGTTTGGGCATGAACGGCGTGGTTTTTGTCCCCGAAAACGCTTCCCCTACTAAAGTCGAAGCCATTCGCCGCTACGGTGCCGAAGTGCGGTTCCATGGCCACGACTCCGGCATCACCGAAATTTATGCTCGCCGCTACGCCGCCGAACACGACCTGGTCTATGTTTCCCCCTACAACGACCCGCTGGTGGTGGCTGGGCAGGGCACCATCGGGCTGGAAATCAGCAACCAGCTTGAGCAGGTAGACGCGGTGTTTGTCTCGCTGGGCGGCGGCGGGCTAATTGGCGGCATTGGCGGCTATTTGAAGGCGGTGGCACCGGCTGCCCAAATCATCGGCTGCTCGCCGGAAAACTCCAAAGTGATGGCTGAATCGGTGGCGGCGGGCGAAATCCTAGATTTGGAGTCGCTGCCCACGCTGTCGGACGGCACGGCGGGAGGGGTGGAACCGGGTTCGATTACCTTTGACCTGTGCCGCACCCTGGTTGATGCCTTCCCCACTGTGACCGAAGCCGAAATCGCCGCTGCCATGCGCCAATTTATGGCAACCCATCATATGCTGATTGAAGGAGCGGCAGGGGTTGCTATTGCTGCCCTGCTGCAAAACCCAGCTCCGTTTGTGGGCAAAAATGTGGTGGTCGTGCTGTGCGGAGCTAATATTAGCCTGCCGACGCTGCAAACGGTGCTGGGTGGCGAAAGTTAGATCATCATGTTGTTTGGGGCAAGCTGCCGTGTGGAATGTCGGCCAGCAGCGGGTTGGCAGCATCGCGGTCGGAAAGGATGGGCGGGGCGGCAAGCTGCCAGTCGAGGTTGAGGGCGGGGTCGTTCCAGGCAACGCCAAATTCGTCGGCTCCGTTGTAATAGTTGTCCACGACGTAGGTGACGGTAACGGCCGTTAAGGCCACGAACCCATGCGCTACCCCAATGGGAATAAACAGCCCGATGTTGTTTGCCTCGCCCATTTCCACCGTTTGCGTCGCCAAATAGGTGGGAGAGTTAGGGCGTAAATCCACCATCCCAGCGCGGATGCGGCCGGCCGGAACATACCAGTAATCCACCTGTTTGTGGTGAAAATGGAGACCCCGCAGCACCCCTGCCTGCGAGTCCGAGCGGTTCATTTGAATGACGTTCCAACTGCGCTGGGGAAACCACTCCTTGCGAAACGTTTCCATAAACTGCCCGCGCTCATCGCCAAAGGCGCGGAGGCGGGCGAGATAAACCCCACGAATCGTGGGTGATTCTTCAATGTTTGTCATGTTTTTGTCCCTTTCAGAATTTGAACCGCAAAGTTCGCAGAGAGCGCAAAGAAAGAGAAGCAAATAAGCTAAATTTTTGCGTGCTTTGCGGCGAAATTAACGAACTCAACTTTTGAGTAAGTTGCTGAGGAAAAACCAGAGGTTTGCCGGCCGTTCCGCCAGCCGTCGCATAAAATAAGGGTACCAGGCCGTGCCGTAAGGCACATAGGTTCGCACCCGGTACCCCTGGCGCACCAGTTCTTCCTGTCGCTGCCCGCGCACCCCATACAGCATCTGGAATTCGTAATAATCTGTGCTGACGTTGTGGCGGTTGGCATAGTCAATAACAGCTTCAATCATCTTGTCGTCGTGGGTGGCAAAACCGGTGTAGACACCATGTTGCTGGGCTTCATCGGAAAGCAGCAGGTGGGCAAGATCAATAAAGCTGCGGTCGGTGTCGGCTTTGTTAGGGTAGGCGCGGTCGGGTGGTTCGGCATAGGCACCCTTGACCAGCCGCACCCAAGCCCCCTCATGCATAAGCTGCCGGATGTCGTTTTCGCTGCGGTAGAGATAGCTTTGAATAACCACGCCAACGTTGTCAAAGCCGTCTTCATCCCGCAGGGCGCGGTAAAGCTGAAGGGTGGGGTCAATGAGGTCGCTGTCTTCCATGTCGAGCCGGATTTTGTTGTGGGTTTGGCGGGCGCGTTCAAGAAGTTGGCGCAGGTGGGCGCGGGTTTGCTGCGGGTCGAGTTTGAGACCAAGCTGGGTGGGTTTAATGGAGACGTTGGCCTGTAGCTGGTGCCGGTAAATGGTGTCGAGCAGGGCTAGGATGTGGTCGCGGGCGGCTTCGGCCTCGGCGGGGGTGGCAACGGCTTCGCCGAGATAGTTGAGGGTGACAACGAGTCCTTTTTGGTTGAGCTGACGGGTGGTGGCAACAACGGCCGTTAAATCTTCCCCCGCCACAAAACGACCCGCCACCCGCCACGCCAGTGGCAGCTCTGTCACCAGCCGCCGCGCCCAAACGGCCGTTGATAGCATCAACAGCAGCGCCCGCAGCAGTCGTTCACCATACAGATAGGCCGTCGCCGCTATGGCCGCCAGCCCGGCAATGAGTACCCCTTTTTGTCGCATAGTGCCTCACATGAACCATTCAAAAATGATGTGAAATTGTACCACATCCTCTTTTTTGTTATGGAATCTTAAATGTTTCCTTGTTATACTTTTTCCATACCGTATACGGTCTTGAATATTTGTAATGGTAATAACAACGCCTAATCCCCAATGGACTGGATTTTGAACCCTCTATGCAGAGTGCAACACGAAGCTCCGTAACGAGCCAACACCGCTCCCGAATTATTTGGGAAGGGGATTTGAAAACGTTGGCTTATCTGTACATTGCTCCTGAAGTGGAGCAGGTGTTTGGCTATGCGGTCGCAGATTGGACAGCATCAGCCTCATTTTGGCAGCAGCATGTGCACCCGGATGATTATGCAGATGTGCTGGCGGCGTTGGCGGCGGGTGGCGACGAGCCGTTTGTGGTTTCCTATCGTTTTGCCCTGGCAAACGGCCGTTTTGTGCTGGTAGATGATCATATCCATCCGCTGCCAGAGCAGGGGCGGCTGCTGGGTTGCAAAGAAATTCGTCCCTATGCCGAAGGCGGGACAACGATTGCGCCCGGTGAGGCCATTGCCTTTATCAACCAAACGCTGTTTGTGCAGGGGACGTTTCGGGAGCGGCTGGAAGAGTCGCTGGATGTGCTAGGACATGCGTTGGGGTTAACGGCCGTTTATATTCTGGAAAATGACCGTGACGCAGTGGATCGGGTGGATGTAAGATACAGATGGGAAGGGGAAGAAACGGCCGTTTTACCTCCCTCACAATGGCAAGACCTCACCTACACCGCCCTGGGCTTACAGGCCACAGCACCGCAACTGCAAAGCGGGCAGGTCGTTACCACCACCTCCTTGCCGTTTGCCATCGTCATAGCCCCCATTGTTCACCAAAACCAGTGGCAGGGCAGCGTATTGTGCTATGCCGAATCTATTAACCGTGTTTGGCTACCCGTTGAGCTTGAGGCCGTTGTCACCGTTGCCAATTTGCTATCGGCGGCATTCCACCGCGTGCGCTCATATGAACAAACCCAGCAGCAGCTTTCTCAAACCACCGAGCAGCTTCAGGCCGCCGAGGCTCTCAACGAGATTGCCCGCTATTTAAACAGCACCCTCGAACTAGATGAAGTGCTACAGCGCACGGTTGATGTGCTCCGCCGCTATCTAACCAATGTGCAGAGCTGTAGCCTGACAATTCTGGAAGAGAACAGTACGGTGATGCGAATGCGGGCGCAGTGGGTTGAGAAGCCTGAGTATAGTTTGCTGCGAATGGGGGAAAGCCGTTTGATCGCCCATACCAATTCCAGCCAACGCGCTTTGCAAACGCAAGCCCCCGTTATTATTACCGATCTGCAAAAAAATACGCCACCCAAAGCATTTACGCAGGAGGCCGTGGCGCGTGGCTTTCGTTCTCTGATGTATATTCCGATTATCATTCACGATGAGCCAATTGGTTTGATTCATGTGAATGCTTGGGGCAACCCACGTGATTATACGTTGGAAGAAATTGCGCTGTGCCAAAGCGTGGCTAACCAGGCGGCCTTGGCTATTGAGAGTGCCCGGCTGTTTCAAGCGGAACTGCAGCGGCGGCGTGAGGCGGAAACGTTGAGCGAGGTGGCGGGGTATCTGAGCAGCATCTTAGATGTTCAGGTTATTTTGAGACAGGCTGTTGAAGCGGTTGGGAATTATTTGAGTGATGTTCATAGCTGTATTATCAACATCGTGGATGCCGATGGGGAAACATTGGTCATGGGGGCTCAATGGCCGGATGAGACGGATCCAAGGAATAGGCATTATCCTTATGCACGCCGGTTTAAGCTAAGTGAGACGGTAATTGTGCGGCAAGTTGTGGAAGAGAAGAAGGCGATTGCCGTTAGCGATGTGCGGACGCTATCAACGCTCTTACCTATTGGGAGCAGATTGCGTGACGCTGGGGCGCGGTCTATTTTGTATGTGCCATTGTTGTCCAAGGGAACGGCCGTTGGCGTATTGCAGATCGCGGCTTGGAATGAACCACGACTGTTTTCACCGCAGGAAATATCGCTGTGTCAGGGCGTTGCCAACCAAGCCGCTGCCGCCATTGAAAATGCCCGCCTGTATACCACCGCCCAAGAACAGTTGGCCCAGCGCAACGCTTTGCTGCGTGCTACAACCATCATGTCCAACAGCCTGGATATGGCAACCATCCTGTCAAAACTGGCCGAACAATTGACGCAAGCATTAGATGCTTCCATCGCCTTGATTGTGCGGTCGGGCTATCAGCCCAACCTCTGGAACATCATTGCCAAACACGTCTCTCCCGAAGTTGCGGAGAAGATGAAGCATTACGCTTATGACCGCCCTGTTTTTGTTGACGAAGCGGTTAACAAAAAAGCATTGGCCTATTTAGTCAGTCAAAAAGCGTATATTTGTTATATTGATGACCCGCACATATCGGCGTGGGAACAACAATTTTTGCAGAAGCGGCGCATTAAATCATTTGTTGCCCTGCCCCTTTTTGTTGAAGGACGGCTCTGGGGCGGGGTAATCATCATGGAAGGGATACGCCAGCGCGAGTTTGTTGAGGCGGATTTAGCGCTGGCCTTTGGCATGACACAGCAGGCTTCGGTGGCAATTGAGCGTGCCAACCTGTATGCCCAGCTTCAAGAGTATGCCGATCATTTGGCGGAAGAGGTGGCAGCGCGAACGGCCGAATTGCAGGCTGAACGAGACCGCACGCTGGCGATTTTGGAAAGCGCAGGGGAAGGGATTATCCTGACTGATGTAGAGGCGACGATTTTGTACGCCAATCCAGCCATTGAGCAGCAAACTGGGTATAACCGGGAAGAGTTGTTGGGTGAGAATGTGCGGATATTTGCCAGCAGCCAAACGCCAACGGCCGTTAATAACGCCATGTGGGAACGCATCCTGCGAGGCGAAAATTGGTCAGGCACGGTGGTCAACCGCCGCAAAAACGGCACCCTCTATGATGTTAGCCTCACCATTACCCCCACCGTTTCCTCCAACGGCCAGATCAACGGCTTTGTTAGCGTCCAGGCCGACATTAGCCGCCTGAAAGAGCTGGATCGGCTGAAATCAGAATTTGTCTCCAACGTCTCGCACGAACTCCGCACCCCACTCACCAACATCAAAACCTACCTGGCACTGGTGGAGCGTGGCCGTTCGGAAAAACAGCCCCATTATTTGAAGGTCTTGAACGAAGAGTCAGACCGGCTGGGGCGGCTGATTCAGGATTTGCTTGATTTGTCGCGGCTGGAAACCGAAACGCTACCAGAGCGCATTGAGCCATCCGATTTGAAGCGGCAGTTGTTTAAGCAAATTGATGCCTTTGCGGTTAAAGCTAGCACTAAACACATCTCTATTCGGCTTGATTTACCCGATGATTTGCCGCTGCTGCGTATCTCAGACAACCATTTGGGTCAGCTTTTTACCAATTTGTTTGGCAACAGCATTACCTATATTCCAGAATATGGCAACGTGCTGGTGCAGGCGCAGGTTGTCACCAAAGGGGGGCAGCAGCGAATGGTGCATATTCGTTTTCAGGATGACGGCCCTGGTATCCCACAGGAGGAACGCGCCAACATCTTTGATCGGTTTTACCGGGGCAAATACGCGGGGCAGCAGCAGATACCGGGGCGGGGGTTGGGGTTGTCTATTGCGTTGGAGATTGCGCGGCTGCATGGCGGCCGGCTGGAAGTGGAGAGTGAGCCAGGGCAGGGATCCGTTTTTCGCCTTTGGTTGCCCATCGCGGCGGAAAATGATATGACTACTCTTGATAGTTGCGAGTGACTTGTTGTTGGTATAAGCCACTCGCAATCAACCCCTATTTTTAGATAGGTCGAGAGGTGGAACTGATGGCGCGAAAATTTTTAACGGCCGATTGGCGTTACCTGACGATGCTGAACTATGAGATTGACCCGGCATTGGTGCGGCCGTTTGTGCCGCGTGGGACGGAACTGGATGTGTGGAACGGCCGTTACTTTGTCAGCATCGTCGGCTTTCTCTTCCGCAACACCCGCGTCCTGGGCATTCCCATCCCCTTTCACGTCAACTTTGAAGAACTTAACCTCCGCTTCTACGTGCGGCGCAAAGGGCCAGAAGGGTGGCGGCGTGGGGTTGTCTTTGTCAAAGAAGTGGTGCCGCGCTGGGCCATCGCCACCGTTGCCCGCCTTGTCTACAACGAAAACTACGTCGCCCTGCCCATGGCGCACCAAATCACCCCTGATGCCAGCCAAAACCTCGACATTCACTACCGCTGGCGGCTGCACAAAAAGTGGCATCAGATTCATGTAACCACCCAGGGGGAAGCCAGCTACGCCGCCGAAGGCTCCGAGGAGCAGTTTATCACCGAGCATTATTGGGGTTATGCCGCCCAGCGAGATGGCGGCACGGTGGAGTATGAGGTCGAACACCCTTCCTGGCGTGTCTGGCAAGTTTCCCATAGTCAATTCGAGTGTGATGTGGCCGCCCTTTATGGTGCTCAATTTGTGGAACCACTGAGCCAACAGCCCAGTTCTGCCTTTGTGGCCGATGGGTCAGCCATTGTGGTGCGGCAAGGGCAGCGAATTTAAGATGAAACGAAAAACGGCCGTTATGGAGCCACGTAAACGGATTGCGCTGGTGGCGCATGACCATAAGAAAGATGATTTGCTGGAGTGGGCACTGTTTAACCGCGAGATTTTGACGCAGCACCAGCTATATGGCACGGGGACGACGGGAACCTTGGTGGAGGAATTGCTGGGGCAGCCGGTAATCAAAATGCAGAGTGGCCCGCTGGGGGGCGACCAGCAGATTGGGGCGAAGATTGCCGAAGGGGAAATTGATTGCCTCATCTTTTTCTGGGATCCGCTGCAAGCGCAGCCCCACGACCCCGATGTGAAGGCGTTGCTGCGGCTGGCGGTGGTGTGGAACATCCCGGTGGCGATGAGCTGGGCAACGGCCGATTTTCTCATCTCCTCTCCCCTTATGTCCAGCCCCTACACGCGCCAACTGACGGATTATGATGAATATCGGCAGCGGCTGGCAAAACGGCCGTTTTCCCATTGAGCCATTGTCCCCACCCTTTGCTTCCCATTGTCAGTTGCGGCAGCGGGAAAAAGTGATAAAAATTAGGCGAAAGTTCGTTAGAGATCGAGGTGATATTGTGGATTTAGAAATTATTCCCCTGGATGAATCGCAGCTCAAAGCTGCCCCCAAAGATGATTTTGGATTTGGCAACAAATTTTCCAACCGGATGTTTACACAGCACTATACGTCGGGTGTGGGTTGGCACGATGCTAAAATTGGGCCATATGAGCCGTTTGTGCTGCCGCCATCAACGGCCGTTTTCCACTATGCCCAAGAAATTTTTGAAGGCACCAAGGCATACCGCCGTCCCGACGGCAACATTAACCTGTTCCGCCCCTGGGAAAACGCCAAACGGTTCAACAATTCGGCCGTTCGCATGTCCATGCCCGTGGTTGACGAAGAAGACCATTTGGCCGCCATTGTCAAGCTGGTGGAGCTAGAAAACGATTGGGTTCCCGAAGCCGATGGCGCCGCGCTTTATATTCGTCCCACCATGATTGCCACCGAACCGGCACTGGGGGTACACGCCAGCAAGGAATATATCCACTTTGTCATTACCGGCCCTGTTGGCTCCTACTTCGCCACTGGTTTCAACCCGGTCGCCGTCTACATCGAAGACAAATACATTCGTGCCGTTGCCGGTGGGGTAGGCAGTGCCAAGACGGGTGGCAACTATGCCGCTAGCCTCTATGTTGGGGCCGAGGCGCAAAAGAAGGGATATTCCCAGGTTTTGTGGTTAGATGCCATTGAGCGTCGCTATGTCGAAGAGGTGGGGGCCATGAACATTTGCTTTGTCTACGAAGGCAAACGTGTTGTGACACCAGCCCTATCGGGCAGCATTTTGCCCGGCGTAACCCGCAACTCGGTGCTGACGCTGGGGGCAGATTTGGGTTATGAGATGGTTGAAGGACGGGTGGATGTGCATGAAATGCTGGCTGACATAGCTTCAGGCAAAATCACCGAGGTCTTTGGCTGCGGCACGGCGGCGGTCATTGCGCCAGTGGGTAAGTTTGGCTTCCAGGATAAAGAGTATGTGATTAACGACAATGAGCCAGGCCCGGTTTCCAAACATCTGTTTAAGGAGCTAACGGACATTCAATACGGCCGTATTCCCGACCGCTTTGGCTGGACGTATACGATTGAGGTGAAGTAGCCTACTGTTGAGCGTGGGTTGTGTGCGAAAACGGCCGTTTTTTCTGCTGTGGTGGGAAAACGGCCGTTTTTTGATCCCACCTTGTTTGCATCATCCGTTATAATAGAGCTATGGTTGAAATAACAGTCCAAATCCCCGACAGATTAGCCAATCGTGTGACACGCTGGTTGCCCGTCATTCTTGAATTAAACATGATTCCGTTTCAAACCCAAGCTGCCACTGTTGCCAATGAAACGATTCGTTTTTTATTGGACGACCCGACCCCTAGTATGGTTTTGACACATATCCCCTCAGTCGCTATACAAACACGGATTAAACGGCTTTTGGCTTTAAACCAAGCTGATATGTTGGGTGAGGGAGAAAACCAAGAGCTGGACGAATTGGAGCAAATTGAACATATTATGCGTCTGGCAAAGATGCAAATCAAAGCACAGCAATAGCACCAATGTCTGAACGTGTTCCCGCTTCTTTACGCCGCCAACTGTATCAACTTGCCAAACATCGTTGCGAGTATTGTCTGTATCCAGTTGACTTGGCTGATTTTCCCCACGAGCCTGATCATATTATCCCCGTTCAGCATGGTGGCAAGACGGAGTTAGACAATTTGGCACTGGCCTGTTTCCCTTGTAATAGACGGAAAGGGCCAAACATTGGTTCATATGATGAGTTAACGGGTCAACTAACCCGTCTTTTTCATCCACGACGTGATGCCTGGCTGACGCATTTTGAGTTGGTAGATGGATTGATCCAACCCCAAACCGACATTGGACGGGTTACAGTACGTCTCCTCTCTTTAAACGATGATAAACGGGTCTCTGAGCGCATTTTAGCGGTAGAGCTTGGGCTGTTGGGGGGCTAGGATGACAGACGATTACCAAGGCCGACTTTTGCACCGATTTCAGCAGCAGCGAGAATTTGCGGCCGGTTATTCGCCGCTGTATGCGTCTTTGTTTGGCACGGTAGCCGATTGGCTGGCGGTGCGCCCGCCCACGCCACTGGTGGCGTGGCTGCTGGAAACGTGCGCGGCGCGGCAGCCGTTTGACGTGACGCTGCTGCTGGCGGCGGGGCTGCACCGCGATATTTTGCTGGGGGTGGCGGAAGTATCGGAACTAGCGGCGTATTATCCGAGCGTGGGAGGAACGGCCGTTTCTCCGCCACTTTCCCCCGCTTTCGCCACCGCCCTCCACGATGCTATTTGGGCGCGGCGCGAACCGCTGGCACAATTTATCCAAACCGCCACCGTGCAGACCAACGAAACCGGGCGCGGGCTGGTGTGGCTGCTGCCGCTGCATTACCTCGGCTGGGGAGAGGTGCAACTGCTCGATTTGGGGGCCAGCGCCGGGCTGAACTTGCTGGCCGAGCAGCGAGCCTACCGTTTTGTGGACGCGCAGGAGCAGCCAGTAGCCGATTTTGGCGCGGGTGAGCCGGTGCAATTTACCACGCGGTTGCGGCAGGATGCCGATTGGCTGCATCACCGTTTGCCCTTGCCGCGCATTGTGGGGCGGCTAGGTGGGGATATTGCGCCGTTTGGGTTGGAAACGGCCGTTGCTGAACAAACCCTCGCCGCTTACGTTTGGGGTGATCAAACCCACCGCCTCCAGCGGCTGCGCGAAGCCATAGCCGCCTATCATGCCACCGCTCAAACCGCCGCCCCCATCCAGCTTTATCCCCTCGACCTGCCAGACGGGCTGCCTCGCTTTTTGCTAACTCACTTGCCCCCCTCAACCACGCCGCTGGTCATCTACAACACCTACATCACCATGTACCTGGCCGAGCGCGGGGCAGCTATGCGTGATGCTATTGCCGCGTGGGCCAGCCAGCAGCCCCGCCCGGTGCTGTGGCTGCAGTGGGAGCCGCCGCACGGCGACCCAACCGCTGCGCCCCAATTTGGCTGGTGTGAATGGACGGCCGATTTTTTCCATAACGGCCGGCAGCAACAGTGGCGGCTGGGGTGGGTACAGCCACACGGAACCGACGTGGTGTGGGAGATTGATATGGCAGAATGGGGTAGGGTGCTGCCCGATCCCTGATTCGTTGTACAATCACCAACCAAACGCTGTTAATCGCGGTATAATAGCCATAGATTTAAGAAAAAATAGTATTGGCGTACTGTTAGTTGGATTCAGATTGGTTCAATCTCGCAGATTGAACCAATCTGATGTCCAAATGATTACTGACAGTGCGTATTTTAAGGAGCGTGTAAAGAGATGGAATTCTTGATCCCACTAATCTGTATGGCTGGCGTTGGGCTAGTGCTGCTGGTTTGGGTGTCCATTCGCATTGTGCAAGAGTATGAACGGGGCGTGATTTTCCGCTTGGGGCGGGTGAGCGGGGCGAAAGGGCCAGGGCTGTTTTTCCTCCTCCCCGTTCTTGATCGCATGGTAAAAGTAGATTTGCGGACGGTGACGCTGGATGTGCCGTCGCAAGATGCCATTACGGCCGACAACGTGACGGTGAAAGTAAATGCGGTGGTCTATTTCCGCGTGCTTGACCCGGTGGCGGCTGTCATTCAGGTGGAAGATTATCGCCGCGCTACGTGGCAAATTGCCCAAACGAGCTTGCGTAACGTCATTGGGCAATTTGCCACGTAGCGCGGCAAAT
>JAGQGA010000939.1 GCA_020432595.1 Anaerolineales bacterium
GAGAAGGTAACGGCCGTTCGTGACCTGCGCGACCAGTTTGGCAGCGTGGCAATGGTCGGCGACGGCATCAACGACACCCCCGCCCTCGCTACCGCCAACGTCGGCATCGCCATCGGCAACAGCGCCCAGGCCATGGAGACAGCCGATGTCGTGCTGCTGGGCGACGATTTAAGCCAGCTTCCCTTCGCCGTTCGCCTCAGCCGCGCCACCATGCACACCATCCGCAACAACATCGCTTTCAGCATCGGCATCAAGCTCCTCTTCCTCCTGCTCGTCCTCATCGGTTGGGGCAGCCTTTGGCTTGCCGTCTTCGCCGATGTCGGCACCTCCCTCCTCGTCACCCTCAACGGCATGAGGCTGTTGCGGCATCGGTAGGGGCGTATGCTAGGACGTTAACAAATTAAACGGGTAAAAGACCAACATAAGCAAGCAAAGCCTCGTTAGGGTGGTGAAACTGGTCAAGAAAAGTGGCCGTTTCCTGCCGAAGACGGCCAAGGTCATGAGCCCACGGATGATTGTGCAGCACATCTGCCTTGAGCCAACGCCAGAGCTTCTCGATAGGATTCAGCCAACTAGCATAGGTCGGCAAGAACAGCGGGACGATACCTAGCTCCTTGGCCGTTTGCAACACGGTCGGATGCTTGTGAACCGAAGGGCAATTGTCTTGCACAACATAGATG
>JAGQGA010000940.1 GCA_020432595.1 Anaerolineales bacterium
AGTCGCGCCACCTTTTTGCACGCGCACAAAGTCGGTGGCAACGCCATAGTTGGCAAAATCAACAATGATAGCCTCCCCTTCTTTGTCCTCGCCCACCGTGGAAAAGGAGGCCACGCTCATGCCCAAACGGGCGGCGGCACAGGCAAAATTGGCGCAAGGACCACCCGGCAGTCGCCCAACCAGGGTTCCCATCATCTTGTCGCCCCGCTTGGGCAGATGCGCCACCTTCATCACAATGTCCATGTCAATGGCATCAATTGCCATGATGTCAAACGGCCGTTTGTCTGCGCTCATTGAACTACCTGTGCTTTCTTGGAGATTAGAGATTGGAGATTGGAGATTGACCGTCTTCAATCTCCAATCTCCAATCTCCAACCCCCCTCCTATAAAATCTGGCTCACCACCTCATCCGCCCGCCGCCTCGCTTCCACCATCACCTGGTCGTCAATAAGTCGCGGCCCCACCTGTTCAATGGTCATGGCGGCACTGACGCAGGCCATTGCTGCCGCCTGGCGAATGTCGTTTGTCTCCAACCAGCCCACCAGCAGCCCACCGCAAAAGGCGTTCCCGGCACCAGTGACATCTACAACGGTGGCTGGCGCGGCGGGTATGCGGTAAAAACGGCCGTTTTCCCCATCATACAGCAGCGACCCCGCTGCCCCTTGCCGCAACGCCACCAG
>JAGQGA010000941.1 GCA_020432595.1 Anaerolineales bacterium
TTCTCCACCTCGCCACGCACATCGCTGGTTAACAACCCTTCACCCGCCGGAATTTGACGCGCTTCCAGCGCGCCGCCAAACGTTCCAGTCAGTCAACCACCGGTGGAGGCAATCACATAATCCAGCGTCGTGGCGTGGGGATTATGGACATTGGTGTCCACCCCATAATGCTCCGCCACCTCCGAATGCACCCCAAACAAAACCGGCTCCGCCTCCTGCGGCAAATATGCCCGCCGCAGCGGCCCCTTCACCCGCTCAATTCGCACCTGCGACGTGTAAACAACGTTCTCGCTCATTTGCTCTCTCCTTTTGATCAGTCAACAGTAATCAGTAATCGGTAATCGGTAATCGGTGACCAATACTGATTACTGATTACTGATCACCGATTACTTCTATCCCAACTTCGCTCGCTCCTGCTCCACCAGCACACGGCGCAAGATTTTGCCCGAAATGGATTTGGGAATCTCAGTCACAAACTCCACGCGGCGAATCTTTTTGTGCGGCGATACTTGGGCTGCCACCCATTCCTGGATTTCCTCTGCATCAATTTCCTGCTTGGCAACGATAAACGCTTTCGGTACTTCTCCCGCCTCATCGTCCGGGCTGGGAATGACGGCCACGTCAGCAATGGCCGGATGCCCTAGTAGCAACGCCTCCAGTTCGGCCGGCGCCACTTGG
>JAGQGA010000942.1 GCA_020432595.1 Anaerolineales bacterium
CGTGGACTTGGAGAATGCGATTATGGCGCACCCGAAGGTGATGGAGGCGGCTGTGATTGCCATTCCTGATGCGCGGTGGGCAGAACGGCCGTTAGCGGCCGTGAAACCCGCCCCCGGTGTCGAAGAGTTGACCGAGGCTGAAATCATCGAGTTCATCAGAGACGACTTCGCCAAATTCTGGTTGCCCGACAAAGTGATTGTCGTGGCCGACATTCCCAAGACCAGCACCGGTAAGTTTGACAAAAAAGTACTGCGGGCGCAGTATGCGGCTGGGGAGTTACAGTAGCCAGTAATCAGTAACCAGTTATCAGTAACCAGTAAATGGTAGACTGATTACCGATTACTGATTACCGATTACCAATTTTCACGTTGTCTACATAAAAAATGTAAGGAGAAGGGGGTAAACTAGAAAAGATGTCTGCGCCGCTCACTTCACTCAAGATTTTGGACTTCACCACGCTGCTGCCGGGGCCGTTTGCGTCCATGATGTTGGCCGACATGGGAGCCGAGGTGGTGCGGGTGGAAGCCCCCCACCGACCCGATGGGATCCGCTTTGTGCCGCCATTTGATGAAGATATTTCGGCGTGGCACGGCGTGCTAAACCGCTCCAAGCGGTCGCTGGCGTTGGATTTGAAGCAGCCGGGCGCGACCGAGGTGGTAAAGCGGCTGGTGGGCGAG
>JAGQGA010000943.1 GCA_020432595.1 Anaerolineales bacterium
AAATAGGCAAACTGGTTGTCTGGTCGGTGGTGGAAGGCACAAAACGGCCGTCGGCCTCTGCCCCATAAAAACCATGTTCCGGGGCAAAAAGTGCCACAAGCTCAACATCGGCCAAGGACTGCAATGCTGCCACCGTACTGCGTAAACCCCGTGTCAGGCCACTGGCACTGCTCACCAACCCCACCCGCCGCCCCTGCAGCAGGTCAAGATGGTCACTTAGCAAAACGTCAATACCCAGCAAGACAGACATTTTATAATGGAGAATGGGAAATTGAGAATTGAGAAGTAGGGATGAACGTCTCATTCCCCATTCTCAATTCTTCATTCCCAATTCTCAATTTCACACCAGCCCTAACTCCTGCGACAGCAAAATCGCTGCCGCCCCTTGCACCACAATATCCTGGCCCAAATGGCTAATACTTACTTCACTTTTTTTCACCAGCGATGCCAATGCCCGCTGCTGCAACCGGGTCTGAATTGGTTCCAGCAAGGCATTGCCAAAACGAGCCATACTGCCTGCCACCACAATGTGCCCCACATCCAACAGCCCAATGATGTTGGCAATGGCAATACTCAAATAATGCCCCGCCTCATTGATCAACCGCTGCACCGCTTCATCCCCCGCCTGCAGCACCTGATGGACAAGCTCGGTCGTAATACGCTCCGGGGTTGCCG
>JAGQGA010000944.1 GCA_020432595.1 Anaerolineales bacterium
GGTGATGTGGGTGCTGGCGGCGTTGAAGGTGATGGGGAGACGAACGGCCGTTTGTGACCGTTCGACGACAAGGGTGGGAATAACCAGTGTAGGGCTATTGGCGGGGATGGCATTTGGTTCAGAGAGCGCAGAAACGGCCGTTGGTGCCACTACCGGCTGGAGCATCTCCGGCAGGTCCGGCACCGCCCCCCGCTCCCACAGCAGCCCCACCACCAAATACCCCAGCCCAATGACCAGCAGCAGCATGATGATGTTGAGAAAAAGTAGCAAACGGTGCATAAGCATTCATGAGATTGGAGATTGGAAGATTGGAGATTGATGAAGGTTCACAATCTCCAATCTCCAATTCCCCCTACCCCTTCCCCTTCCCTACCACACACACCGCCTTATCGCCATCAGCAATGATTTGCAGCACGCAGTTGATGTCGGCCGCGTCCACACTGCCGTCGCTGTTGGCGTCACAGCCGCTGTGGATTTGCCCGGCACCCATCCCGGCTGCGACAACGGCGGCAATGTCAGGAATGTCCACCGCGCCGTCGCGGTCACAATCCCCGGCGGAGACCAGCGGATCAATGCCCGGCAGCGGCGGGTTGGCAACAGTGCCAACCAGGTCATTGACAAAGACATCGCGCAGATTGTTGCTGTCGTTCGGCACCAGGTTGTTGGCATCGGAGG
>JAGQGA010000945.1 GCA_020432595.1 Anaerolineales bacterium
CCCGGCATCCGCACGCCGGCAGAGGCGCCGTGGGCCAAGAATGTCTACTGGATGTACGGCATCATGGTGGATGAGGCGGAGTACGGTATGAGCCGCGATGCGCTGCGCCGGGTGCTGGCCGACCACGGCATCGAGACGCGCACCTTCTTCATTCCCATGCACTGCCAGCCGGTCTACTGGCAGCAGTTCAAGGGCGAGCGCTACCCGGTGGCCGAGGACCTCTGCAAGCGCGGCTTCTACCTGCCGTCAGCCTCGTCGCTGAGTATCGACGAGATTGAATATGTGACGGATGTGATCCGAAACGCGGCAAAATAGAGATTGGAGATTGGAGATTGGAGATTGGCGCTTCGCTTGGCGAGATCCTTGCACTCTGCCAATCTCCAATCTCCCAATCTCCTACTCTCCAATCTCTCAATCCCCCTCCGCCACCACTGCCGCCGTCTGTCCCCAACTCTCCTCGAAAACGAACTCCGCAAGCGGCCGGCGCGTGCGCGGCGTTATCTCGCGTTCGCGGTAGGGCTCTGCCAGCATCTGAGGCTCGCCCAGATAGCCGATCGCCAGCATGGTGACCGGGTCGAAGCCTTCCGGGATGGCGAAGAGTTCGCGTGCCTTGTCCGGGGAGAAGCCGCCCATTTGATGCACGTAGAGATCCAGGGCCGTCGCCTGGAAGGTGAG
>JAGQGA010000946.1 GCA_020432595.1 Anaerolineales bacterium
ACCCCGGCATTGGCCTGCCCGACCCTGTGGCGATGGCAATTGCCCTCGACCCGTCGCTTTGCACCAAGAGTGGCAAGCACCACGTCGAAATCGAGTGTGAAGGGACGTTTACCCGTGGGATGACGGTGGTGGATCAGCTTGGCGTGACGGCCTACGATACGGCCAACGTTGGCATGTGGCACGCTGTCAACCCCGATGGCTCGCCCCACATCACGGTTTGTTGGGAGCTGGATGTGCCGGGTTGGAAGGCGTTGTTAGAGAAGAGTGTGAGAACGGCCGTTTAGCCCGTTCAAAAATCAAATAGAGATTGGAGATTGGAGATTATGAAGGTTCATCAATCTCCAATCTCCAATCTGCCAATCCCTAATCAAAAAGGAAAAACCATGCCCAAAAAAGTAATCCTAGACGTTGATACCGGTACCGACGACGCTGTGGCCCTCATGCTTGCCGCCCTGTCGCCTGATTTAGAATTGTTGGGAGCCACCACCGTGGTTGGCAACGTTCCCTGCCCCGTTTGCACCGAAAACAGCCTGCGCGTTTTTGACTACATCGGTCTTCCCGTCCCTGTTTATCAAGGGATGTTGGATCCGATGGTGCGCCCCGACTTCGACCGCTCTGGAGACAGCGGCATCCACGGCCTCTACCTCGACCTGCCCCCCGCCACCAGCCAAGCC
>JAGQGA010000947.1 GCA_020432595.1 Anaerolineales bacterium
TTTTGCCAGCGCCAATGGGAATTATGATGCTACCCGACCTTCAGGAAACCAGATCATTACCCAACTAAGCCTGGAACTAACTTGTGAAGGTGGCACGTTAACCGTCGTCAACCTTTCAGATGAACCAGGCGAGGAAGCTGTACGCATTGTGGTTATGGGAGAATATTTCATCATAACCGTCCCCCTAGAAGCCAATGAAACCGTCGTGATTCCGCTGGATTATGTGGCTCTTGGCATACCGTTCCCACTCACAGAAACAATCCGCATTGGCGCACAATCCAACGACATGAAAGCTACAGGCGACCTTGGACCGTGTGACACACCGCCGCCCACCCCAACCAGCACACCCACCAACACACCGGTAGTCCCCACACCAACCAACACACCTGTACCGCCAACCAGCACACCCACCAATACGCCAACGAATACACCGGTGCCACCAACGCCAACCAATACACCGCCCCCCTCCACCACACCCACCAATACGCCCGAGGTCCCCACACCCACCAATACATCAACACCGGTACCACCAACCAGCACACCCACCAACACGCCAACGAACACACCTGTGCCACCAACACCGACACCCACCGTACCGGCAGAGCCATGCCTCAAACTTACAAAGACATTGGATGGCCCATTCCGCACCTCAGACGATCTGTTCTTGTCTGATG
>JAGQGA010000948.1 GCA_020432595.1 Anaerolineales bacterium
CGCCCACGCCACAAGCAATATCCCCGCCAGGCTTATTGTTGCAATATATGGGATCCGGTACTTCGTCATTGTTTTTCTGTCGCACTAACGGCCGTTTTACAACCAAAGTGCTGTCTGACATCCTCTCTTTCTTAACCCATACAAACCAGGGTTCTACCCAATCATTACCCAAACACATCGCTTAAAACTACAAGGCAACATGTGATGGTACTACAGTACTCTAATAGTAAATTACTTGCATTAAAAACAAGCTAACGGAACCACAGTCAACATGATCATCCGTTACCCAAGTCCTTCGTACCTTAGGAATGGGAATTAAATAACTGTCCATTTAGAAGTTCAACTTCTTCTGAGAAGTTGAACTTCTTGCGCCACTTATTTAATCCTCGTTCCTTAGGGTTCGGTGTAGCCGAGGCCGAAAAACGAGGATTGGAATCCTCGGCTACAAGTCAAGCCCAAATCTTTTTCGGTCCCACGAGTTCCTGAAGAACCTTTTTGTGATAACGGCCGTTTTTGGAGCCATCTTTGGTCTGAGCGGCTACCTGTTCCCGGCCGTGCGTAACGCCGAAGATTTGCTGCCTGACCATGATGCCGTGGGGGAAACGGCCGTTGCGTGAGTTTATTGCGTGTAGAGGGCATCATGTTTATAGTTTGTAAGGTAGGAAGCAGGTTA
>JAGQGA010000094.1:0-4208 GCA_020432595.1 Anaerolineales bacterium
CAGCACTCCCCGCGCCAGCCGCGCTTGCCGAAAGGTGGGGTCGGTTTGCAAAGCGCGGGTGAAATAGGAAACGGCCGTTTCATGTTCCGACCGCATTAAATTCTGATTACCGAAATAACGATGCAGCCCGCCCCAAGTGTAAAGCAGATACGCCCAGATAAACCTGATCACAAATGGTGGTCAGTAATCAGTAATCGGTAATCAGTAATCAGTGAGAGACTGATTACTGATTACTGTTCACTGATTACCGTTTACTCTCTTTCACTCAGCCACTTTTCCGTCTGCATGGCAGCAGCACAGCCCTGCCCCGCTGACGTGGCAACTTGGCGATAGATGGGATCCTGAATTTCACCAGCGGCAAAAACGCCTTCCACACTGGTACGCATCAGGTTATCGGTAATGACATACCCATGCTCATCCATCTCTAGCTGCCCTTCCAAAAACTTGCTGTTAGGGTAATGGCCGATGAAAATAAAGACACCATCTGTCTTCATCTCCCGCTGTTCTCCGGTAGAAGTGTCGCTCACCCTCACCTTTTGTACAGTGCCATTGCCCACAATTTCATCCACTACCGTATTCCAGACAAAGCTCATTTTAGGGTTGGCGGCGGCACGGCGCTGGAGGGCAGGGCCAGCCCGCAGCGCGTCGCGCCGGTGCAGCACCTCCACTTTGTTGGCAAACTTGGTCAAAAAAATTCCTTCTTCCAACGCGCTATCACCGCCGCCAACCACAACCACATCCTTGCCCCGGAAAAAGAAGCCGTCGCAGGTGCCGCAATAGCTGACACCGCGCCCGGTAAACGCTTCTTCACCCGGCACACCCAAGTGACGTGGCGAAGCACCGGCCGTTACAATAACAGCCTCAGCCAGATACTCTTTGCCATACGTTTTGATGTAGAAAGGCGAGCCTTTAGCGAAATCTACCTCAATTACCTCGTCATATTCAATCCGTGCGCCAAAATGCTCTGCTTGCGCCCGCATACTTTCCACCAGATCGGCGCCAGTGGGGGTGGCTTCTGGGTTAAACACACCGGGGTAATTTTCGATTTCATAAGTTAACGCTACTTGCCCTCCAAGCTGTGCCCCGGCAATGACGACGGGGTTGAGGGTAGCGCGGGCGGTATACAGCGCGGCCGTTAAGCCGGCCGGGCCAGAACCGATAATAACAACTTTTTCTTTTTCCATTGTTTTTTCACCTTGTTCAATCTTCGCACAAACGCCCCCGTAGGGGCGTTGGGATCATAGTTTGTTGTTAATCCTTAGACCAGCCAAACGCGGTTTTTCTTACACCGACGATGCAGGCAGTTTGCTGGTTAGGGGCAGGTGGACGCGAAAAACGGTGCCTTGGCCGGGGATACTTTCAACGGCAATACGGCCATTATGTTGCTCCACCAACTTTTTGCTAATTGCTAAGCCTAGCCCACTCCCTTCTGACCCCCGTTCCCGGTCTGGTACGCGGTAAAACCGTTCAAACAAGTGGGCTAAATCTTGGGATTCGATGCCCACACCATTATCAGCGACCGAGAGGCATACTTCGTCTCCGTGGCGCTTGGCACTGATGGTGACAATGCCGTGGTCGTTGTTGTATTTCACGGCATTGCTGACCAAATTAAGCAGCACCTGTTTTAGACGTACTTCGTCGCCGCTGATGGTGAGGCCATTATTGATCTGCGGTAGCTTGGTTTGAATCTCAATGTCACGGGTAGCAGCCTGCGGCTGGGAGATGTCTACTACTTCATCCACCAGAGCTACCAGATCAACGGGCTTGGAGGTTAATCGCACCCGGCCTGATTCCAACCGCGCAAAGTCAAGGAAATCCTGGGTCATGGCGGACAGGCGCAGAGATTCGCGTTGGATCATTTGCAGCAGTTCGTCATGTTTTTCGCTGGGCAAATCGGGGCGCAGCAATAGGCCGGTAGCGGTAGAAATCGCCATCATGGGGGTTTTTAGCTCATGGATGATTTCGGCCAGCAGGTCTGATTGGGCAAAGAGGCGGGCGTTGTTGATGGCGACAACGGCCTGAACAGTGAGGGCTTCGGCGGCGTATTGATCATCTTTGGTGAAACAACGGCCGTTTTTCCCCCCGTCATCCTTTTTATTCAACAGTAGCAACGCCCCCAACCTGTTGCCCATGTCACCATGCAGCGGCACCGCCAGCAGCGAATGGAGTTCATAAAGCAACTCCTTGTCCACAGCAGTAGTAAAGCGGGGGTCATGGGCTGGGTCGTTGAGCAGGAGTGAACGGCCGTTTGTCACCACCCATCCCGCCACACTTGCCTCCAGCGGCACAATCACCTCTTTCGAGATGGCACTGCGCGTGGTCGCCTCAAACTGTAGCTGACCCGTAGCATCATTCAGCAATAACACTGCCGCATCCTCAGCCGCAGCCAGTTCCACAGCCACGTTCATAATAATTCCCAGCAGCTTTCGCAAATCGAGCGTGCTGTGCAGATAAGGGCTAATTGCCAGCAATTGCGACATGACGGCTGGCGACAATTTTTCATAAGGGGGCACAAAAACTGCTTTTTTCTTAGCCATTACTTACGCCAAATCGGCTCCTCGAAAAATGGGACACGGACGAACACGGACAAATCTGTGAAATCTTTGATCTTTATTCACTGTGGTGTGCCCCTGCTCGTGATGTCGCCTGTACTTAATGCAGCGGCAATGCGGGGCAGCACATCCGCTACATTAGCATGGATAACCACATCTGCCCATTCGTCTGCATAGGTTTCACCATAGTTTATGATAATCAATCGCGCTCCGTTGCGCCGCGCCTGCCAGGGCAACTGGCTCACGGGCAGCACTTCCAGTGAAGACCCTGCCACAAGCATCACGTCACAATGGGCTGTGTGCCAATCGGCAGCGGCCATAATAGTCTGTGGCAGCAGTTCGCCAAACAGGATGATGTTGGGTTTTAATACACCGGCACAGACTTCGCAATGGGGCACAACGGCCGTTTGCAAAAACTGCGTCAGCACCGGTTCACCGGCATACACCCGTTGGCACTGCATACACGTTACCTCCCGCATATGGCCGTGTACCTCATAAACCAACTGCGACCCTGCCTTGGTATGGAGCATGTCAATATTCTGCGTAATGATACACTGTAGCCAGCCGTCTGCCTCTAACTGAGCCAGTGCCCGGTGCGCGGCATTAGGCTGTGCCGCTGCCGTTAGCTTTGCCAATGGATAAATCCAGTCGTAGAACGTCTGCGGCCGGCGCAAAAAGCCAGATAAACTTGCCACCTCCATCGAATCCACCTGTTCCCAAAGCCCGGATTCTGGGCTGCGGAAATCAGGAATGCCAGATGGCGTGCTGACCCCTGCGCCTGTTAGAGCCACCACATGGTGTGCCATTTTGAGCAATGATACTGCTTTGGTAATTAAGAAATCAACATCATCCATGGGCATAATTTGCCGATACCGGCGCAAGCTATGGCAAAACTAGACAGGGGGCCAAGGATAATGCCGCCCTGGCCCTGGCTGCGGAAATATTTTTTGCCGCAACAGCTTGTCTAGCCGTCGCCGCATGGCAGTCAGTTCCTCAGGTGAAAGCAGCACATTGAGCAACAGTGGGTTGTTCGCTTGGGCAAGCAACATCTGTAGATGTGCCAACGATTCCAACATTTCGTCTGGAATGGGCCACCCGGCAAACTCCCAGATAACGCTGCGTAATTTGTACTCGCTGTGGAAACAGATGCCGTGGTCAATACCCCAAATGCGGGCAGGTGTGATGGTTGCCTCATCTGTTTCTTCCAGTAATACATGACCGCTTTTGCGGTCGGCGTTGTTGATGATCACATCTAGCAGCACCATTTGCTGTAGCTGCTGCCGATGGGTGTCGCTCCCTTCAAAGGTAAAGTAATGTTTTTCTGGGTCGTGTTGGATAAAGAGCTGCACGGAGCCAGTGCCGTGTGGGCCATCGCGCAGAACGGTAGGAGGAATGATTTGCCACCCTAATGCTTCACTGACGAGGAAGGCGGCCTGCTCGCGTTGGCATAGGGTGCCAGTGGTGAAATCCCACAACGGCCGTTCGCCCCGGCGCGGCTTATAGACTGCCACTGCCTCTGCACCATCCAAACACATGGTTACCAGAAACGCATAATTTGAACTCCACGGCAAAACCCCTTCAACCTCAAACTCTCCCTCTTGTAGGATTTGTAGAATCTCTGCCGTTTCCATGGGTGAATTTACGGTTGACGGTTTA
>JAGQGA010000094.1:4307-9762 GCA_020432595.1 Anaerolineales bacterium
AATGTTTGTGGCCGTTTCGGTTGGGACAAAAGTGACCGTCGGCATCAATCGGCCGGCCGCAGTTGCCGCAAATCGGGCGGCCTGCATTCACAACTTCACGGGTATGGGGGATGAGTACCCGTATTTGTGCCCGGGTTGCCCAAAAGCTCACCACATTTGGATCTTCCCCCTCCTCAACCAATTCATACGCCACCAAGACAACCTGGTTGCCGTTTTCGTTATATCCCAGCCCCATATTGCCCACGCGAAACAACGCTTCCACGGGTTCACGCAGGCGCATATCCATCCACATGGGGTCTTGGACATCGCGCACATTTTCTGGGTGCTTTTGCGCCAGCTCTTCCAGGAAGGATTCAAAGCTTTCAACCAGCATGGCGGCCTGCTGCTTTTCAATAATCAGTGAAATGCTTTGTGAGCCACGGCTGCCTTGCAGGAAAAAGGTTCTTTTGCCCGGTTCCCCTACGGTTCCAATCGTCAGGTGTGTGACTGGGTTCAATTCTAGCTGACGAGCCATAGTAATTTTCTCACTTCTTCTTCTTTTTCTTTTCTGACGAATTTTTTTCTGATGGCTTGGGAGGTAGCTGTAGCGGGCCATCGTCGTTGATACGCGCCACGCGCACGCCGTGGCCGTTGGCTGGGAGCATGAGGACGCTGCTGGAGGCGGGTGAGATGATGATTCGTTGGAAAAGGTCAATGTGGACACCCAGATAATGGGCGAGGACTAGCTTGATGAGGTCGGCGTGGGAAACAACCACAATGAGGTCGTCTGGGTGCTGCTGAGTAAGCTGTTCTAAGGCCTGAATGACGCGGAATTGGACTTCCCGTAGGGCTTCGCCCTGGGGGAAACGCATCCGGCTGGGAAAAAATTGCACAACGCCCCACAAGGGGTTTTTCGCCAGCTTTTTGATTTTTTCCCCTTCCCATTCCCCATAGCGCACCTCGCCAATGTCTTCGAGTTGAGTAATTTCAAGGTTATGGCGGTTGGCAATATAAACGGCCGTTTCCATACAACGTAACACCGGACTGCTATAAATGGCTTTAACAGGCAGATGAGCCAGCCGCTCAGCAGCCGCCTCTGCCTGTTTCTGTCCATTTTCATTCAGATGAATGTCGGGAATCCAACCAGCGAGGCGATGCTTCTTAACCCAGTCGTTCTCCCCGTGGCGCACTAAAATGATTGTGGTCATGCTGGAATAATAGCACAATTAGGTACGCAACGGAATACAATTCGTGGTATGATTGAAAATTAGCAGGTTGGCTTAGCTGTACCCATTTGCAACCAGGAGTCTTCTTTAGATTATGACGCTTCCAACCAATATTGGCCGATATGAGATTCAAAAAGAGCTTGGGCGTGGAGGTATGGCGGTTGTTTACCAGGCGCACGACCCGATGTTTGATCGCGAGGTTGCGGTAAAGGTACTGCTGGGGGCGCATTTTAGCGACCCCAATTTTCGCACCCGCTTTGAGCGTGAGGCAAAAACGGTGGCGGCACTGGAGCATCCGGCGGTGGTGCCGGTGTATGATTTTGGTGAGGAAAACGGCCGTTTATTTCTCGTCATGCGGTTAATGGGCGGCGGCACGTTAACCGCTCGGTTGCAGCAAGGCTCTATGCCCGTTGATGAAGCGGTTACGATTGTCAGCCGAATCGCCCCCGCCTTGGATGCTGCCCACGCCAAAGGTATTGTGCATCGTGACCTGAAGCCCGACAATATTTTGTTTGACAAATATGGCGCGGCCTATTTGTCTGATTTTGGCATTGCCCGGCTGGCAGAAAGCCAGGCCACGCTGACGGGCAATTTTGCCATCGGCACTCCTGGTTACATGAGCCCAGAGCAAATTCAGGGGCAAACGCTGGATGGACGCAGCGATATTTATGCGCTGGGGGTGATGATTTTTGAGATGTTGACGGGTAAACGGCCGTTTGCCGCCGATACCCCGGCGATGGTTTTGGTTAAACAAATGACCACAGCCATTCCGCACTTATCTGAGCTTCAACCAGAGTTACCCCATCATTTTGATGCTATTGTGCAGCAGGCAATGGCAAAAACCCGGGAAGACCGCCCTAACAGTGCGCAGGAAATTGCCAAGCAGTTGCAAACCAGCGCGGGAATAACGCCGTTGTCACTGCCAATTACAACGGCTGCATCGGTTCCACCTGCCCCAGTGCAAATTGATACAGACCCAACGGTGGTGGAGCCGCTTGTGACACCTGAGCCAACCGAAAACGGCCGTTCGCGTCGCTGGCTAGTGTTGGGGGCGGTGGGGTTGCTGCTTGTTGTGCTGGTGGGGTTGGGTGTGTGGTGGGGTGGACAAACGGCCGTTTCTCCTTCTGACAACCCATCCGCATCGGAGACGGCAAACGAAGGAGATGGGACTACCTCCCCCGATGAAGAGGTTGCGGCTCTCCCCTTAACGCTTGATGACCACCTTTCCAATGCCCATACAGCCTTTGATGAGGGAAATTATGAACAAGCCATCGAAGAAGCCGAAGCAGTTATGGCGGAAGATGACACCAATTTTGATGCCCACATCATTGCTGGCTACGCCAAGTTGTATACTGGTGATGCCGACGGAGCCTTTACCGCTTTTAGCCGCGCTGCCGAGTTAAACCCGGATGATCCGACCCCCTATTTGGCTTTGGGCATGATTCAGGAAGATGCCTATGGTGATCCCGAAAGTGCCATCGAGAACTACACCCTATCCATTGAGCGTGACGACAGCAATGCTGAGGCCTATGCCGAGCGATGCACTGCCTATGACAGGATAGGCAACACGGATGCTGCCACGGCTGATTGTCAACAATGTATTGAGATTGATGACGGCCAAGCTCAATGCTGGATTGGTTTGGGGTATTTTGCTAATGCGGCCGGCGAAGTGGAGACAGCACGGGACAATTGGCTTCAGGCTTTGGAGATAGAGCCAGACGATGCCTATTTGCACAATGAACTGGCGCAGCTTTATCTTTGGAACCTGGATGATCCAGAACAAGCGGCAATCTATGCAACTCAGGCCATTGATCTATATGATAATGAGCCTTATTTTTATTACATTCGCGGTTCGGCATTGAGTTGGCAAGGCATGGTGGATGAGGCAGTGTCTGACTTTTCTCATTACTTGGAAGCGGCGAACCCTGAAGATTGTGCTGAATGTGCTTTGGTGGCGCGTCAATATTTGGAAAATGTGCGCCCACCCAGCTCCGATTACCGCACCAATTTTGCCTATCAGCAAACTGTGACAGCGCAGACATCGAACGAGAACCATCCGCCGGAATTGGCTGTAGATGGTGATTTTTACTCTGGTTGGCTGTCGGGTGCAGAAGCACCCCAGTGGATTCAGATTGATTTTGAGGAAGGTCGGACATTAACGGCCGTTGAACTCCGTATAGCCCAAGAAGAATCTGGCAACACCGTTCACGAAATTTGGGTTAAAGGGGTTGACGACAGCGATTATATCCTCTTACACATCTTCGATGATTTTACCGATGAAGGACAGTGGCTTTATTATGAGCTAGAAGAACCCTGGTTTGATATTCAATCTGTTCTCGTAAAAACCACAGTCAGCCCCACCATTGTAGCTTGGTATGAAATTCGTTTGTTAGGTTACGGTGAGTGAGCCAATTAACGATTCTGCTAAGGAATGAGAATCAAAGAACTTGTCCAGTTAGATTGGTTCAATCTCCGGAGATTGAACCAATCTTGACCACCTGCATTAAGCGCCATTCCTAATCAGAGAAAAAAGAGAAGTCAAGCACAGGATTAAACGTAGTTGAATCACAGGCACGGTTTGCTGGCAACAACGCATCCGCCCGTGCTTGTTCTTCTAACCCATCCGCATATTGCCCCACCTTAAAATAGGCAGCCATCACATTGCACGCCACTGGGGCTGACCATGCTGACCCTTCGCCCCCATTAAACAAAAAGACAGCCACCACAATTTCCGGGTCTTCATAGGGTGCATAGCCAACATACCAGGAATGGGTGGGCAATACGCGACGCTGAATAATGTCTTCAAACCGGCACCACCCGCGTTCAATGGCAATGTTGTCACAATATTCGGCCGTTCCCGTTTTACCGGCTGTTGAAATACCAAAATCGTCGAGCCAATCAACATAAGTTGCCCCGGTAAAGAATTCTTCATCGCTAATACGGTTGTTAACAAGCTCCATCCCCTCGGCCACAACCTGCAAAAACTGGCGATCAACGTCTACGGTATCTACTACCTCGGGTGACAAAATATAGTTCCCTTGCTCATCAAACTGAATATTTAGCGAGGGATCGTCTAGAGGATTGCCATCAGCATCAGTCACAACCACCTCGCCCTCATCATCAAGATGGGCGCGTGCATAAACCTGGCTGTTTTCATCTACAAAGACAATGTTGTCATCAGCGTCGGTCAAATGGTGAATGATTGTAGGACGATAGAGAAAACCGCCATTGGCAACAACAGCCCCCATTTGCGCCACTTGCAGCGGGGTGGCCGACATAAACCCTTGCCCAATCCCCAGGTTGTAATCATCACCTGTTGACCATGGCTCACCCTGTGTTTGCCGCTTCCACTGTCGTGTAGGCAGGTTTCCTGGTGCTTCCAAATTGAGTTCAATGCCCTGTACCCGGCCAAAGCCAAATTGCTCGGCATATTGAGAAATGAGATCAACCGTTAACCCGTTGACAAACTCGCCATCCTGGTCAAAACCACCGCTGATTTTGTAAAAGTACACATCACATGAATTGGCAATGCCCAACCGCATATTCATGGCTCCATGACCAGCCGGTAGCCAGCAGACAAAGGTTTGGGCACGGCCGGGATCATTGGGAGCAAAGCGGTTGGCAATGACGATTTGCCCAGGGTCAAAGAGGCGGCGCTCTGGCGACACGACCCCTTCTTGCAGCGCCGCTGATGCTGGTACCAGCTTAAAGGTGGAGCCAGGGGGATAGGTACCGCTAATGGCGTGGTTTACAAGCGGAGTGTAATCATTACGCGCCAAATTGAGGTAATAGTCTACAGGTACTTCGGTTTGGAAGCGGTTGTTGTCAAAGCTAGGAAGGCTAACCATTGCCAGCACTTCGCCTGTTTGTGGGTTAAGTGCCACAATTGCGCCTTGCTGTACTTCGGGAAAAGAGCGTTCGCCCGTTATCGTGTCTATGCGTACTGTTTGCTCGTTGACAGCCATAGCTTGCTTCAAAATTTCGTGTGCTTTTTTTTGCAGATTCAGGTCGAGGGTAAGGTGGAGATTTAGACCGGCTGTTGGTGGGTCAGCTAACCCAATTTGCCGCACTTCACGCCCTGTCCAATCTTGCTCAATGGTGCGTGCGCCCTTTTTCCCGGCCATCTCAATTTCCATTGAGGATTCAAGACCGGCCCAGCCAACGCGGTCATCACGCTCATAGCCCAATACGTCAATCCAATTTTGGTTGGGTACTGGCCCCATGTAGCCAATGAGGTGCGCTGTATATTC
>JAGQGA010000094.1:9861-12330 GCA_020432595.1 Anaerolineales bacterium
AACATATTGGGCGAAGCTGTTTTCTTGAACGATGGCGGCAATGCTGGTGGGCAGTTGGGGGACGATGCCAGCTTGGGCTAGTGTATCCTGGACGGGGGCACCGTATAGCTGCGCCAAGCGGCTGTAGGTGCTAACCAGCTCCGGGTTAGCAGCCTGGATCAGGGCTTGCTGCTGGACGGTATTGGTAACGGGTACACCAGTAAGCAAGGACAGACGCTCATAAATGGCCTGCAATTCTTCGTCGTCGTTGGGCAAAAAAGCGGGGGTGATAGTGACGTCAAAGCTGGGGAGGTTAATGGCGAGTGGCTCACCGTTGCGGTCTACGATGATGCCACGTGGAGCATTGGCGCGAAGGATGGAAAAGCGGTTTTCATCGGCCTGAGCCAATAAGTCTGGCCCTTTGTTTTGCTGTAGCCAATACACACGGTAAAGCAAGAGGGTGAGAATGATGAGCATGAGGACGCGAAGAAAGTATAGCCGGCCGCGTAGCCCAATATCTTGCTCGTCAACTTCTAATTCTTCGGGACGTTTCCAACCCATTTGGGACATGGTTTTCTCCTTCCCTCCTTATAGCTCAACCCTTCGCGGGTTGACACGCCGGTTGATTTGGTTCATGAGCCAGTAGATGGGTAGAATGATGATGGCGTGTAAGATAACAATGGGTAATAAAGAAGTCACCGCATTTAACGTGAGAGAAAAGCCGAGCAGCCGCAGCAGCATAGTGTGAAGAATGAGGTAGAGGATGGTGGCGATGGTGGCGAAGAGGGCAGGAAGGAGGAACTGGCTGAGGGGGAGGAGTTGTTGGATGAGGAGAACGGCCGTTATTGCCAGCAAAAACACCAGTGCATGTGTTCCCAGCGGCACAATCGAAAACATATCCTGCCAAAACCCGGCCATAAACGCCCAGACGGCACCCTCGTTCACGCCGCGCAGCAGCCCCCAGGCCAATGCCACCAGAAACGGTAGCACAGGAACCTGGCCGAGGATGGGGAAATGGGGCAAAACGGCCGTTTGTAACACACCCAACAGTGCCATCAGTGGGAAAGCCACATAAACCGATGCGCTCATTAGCCACCCGGCGACGTGGAAAAAATGCTCGTGTCAACTGGCTCAAAATCCACAATCACAAACACAATTTCCAACGCCTCAAAATCAACCGCCGACTGCACAATCGCCTGCTGAAATAGCTCCGCCTCGCTTCGATTCACATCCACCACACGACCAATGACCAAATCCTGTGGAAAGCGACCCCCCAGGCCAGAAGTCAGCACCGTTTCCCCAATCTCCACCTGGAAGCGCAAATCAATCCAGTCAATGGTCATCGTGTTGCCCACGCCCGACCCGCGCAAAATTCCCGTTGCCCGTGAGCTGCCCAGCCGCGACGGTACCGCACTTGAATTTTCCGTCACCAAAACGACCTGGGCTGAGTTAGGCGTAGTGCGAAATACTTGCCCCACTAGCCCACGTGCGCTTTCTACTGGCATTCCCACCCGCACCCCATCGGCCGAGCCTTTGTCAATGATGATACTTCGCACCCCTGGGTTGCTATCCTGCCCAATGACAGCCGCCGTTACCCGCCGATAGGTAGGCGTTTCCCGCGCCCGGTTAAACAGTTCCAGCAAAATTTGGTACTCCCCCTGCAGCTCGCGCAATTCCTCGTTTTCTCGTTCCAGCGCATCTATCCGCCCCTGTAGCTGCTCAATTTCTAGCTGTGCGGCTTCAATGTCGCGGGGAGCGGACAACAGGTTATTGACACCATCAGCGCGAGCCGATGTCCAACTTAGCACCGTGCCAAACGGGTCACGGACAAGGGCAAGAACGCTGTCCAAATTACCTGTGTTGTCGAGAATGGTGAGAAGAACGGCTAAACCAGCCAGCGTAATAAAGATTCCCCATCGAATCCGTTGCTGTGTCTGATTAAAATCCATTGTGTCATGAGCGATTGACCGTGAGCATGAGACCCTACTGCATCAATCGAAAGCCTGCAATTAGTGGTGGGTGCTGCCTCGGTGCAGCCCAACCAGGACGCGCTGATAATTATCCAAATCTTCCAAGACACGGCCGGCACCCCGCGCCACACACGTCATCGAATCTTCGGCCACCCACACGCGCATCCGCACCGCATCTTCAATACGGTCGGCTAGCCCCTGAATTTGAGCACCACCACCTGCCAAACAAATCCCCACTTCCATCAAATCTGCCACCAATTCCGGCGGCGTTTCGTCCAGCGCGTCGCGCACCGTGTCTACAATGATGTTGACCGACGGCCCCATCGCCTCGCGCAGTTCAATAGAACTAATTTCGACGGACTGGGGCAGCCCATTGATAAGATTGCGCCCGCGTAGGGTCATGGTGCGCTCTTCGGGCAGGGGAAAGGCTGAGCCGATACCAATTTTGACTCGCTCGGCCATTCGTTCGCCAATGAGCAGGTTATATTTGTTACGGGCATAGGCAATGATGTCTTCGTCC
>JAGQGA010000949.1 GCA_020432595.1 Anaerolineales bacterium
AAAGGATGTGCTTTTGCCAGAACGACTACAGCGCACCATGGCGCGGCAGGCCGAAGCAGAACGGGAAAAACGCGCCAAGATCATCCATGCGGAAGGTGAAAAGCTGGCGGCTGAGGCGCTTTCAGATGCGGCCGACCGTCTGGCGCAGTCACCCAACAGCCTGCAATTGCGCTATTTGCAAACGCTGGTTGAAGTGTCCAGCGAGCAAAATTCAACGATTTTGGCGATTCCGCTGGATATTATCAATCAGACAGCGCAGGCTTTGCGCGGCAACTTGAACGGCGGTAAACAGTAATCAGTAATCAGTAACCAGTAACCAGTAATCAGTGAGATGGTCACTGATTACCGATTACTGATTACTGATCACTTGCTAAAAAATGGTTGACACACATCCCGCGCTGGCTTTGCGAGCTGAACTCTATCATGCCTTGGCAGAGGTGTTGGTACCACCTGCTTTGTGGATGACCCAGCCGGGAATGGCGTGGCCGCTGTATGAGGCGGTGCAAGCTTTACGGCCGTTTTCTAACAGTGCCCAGCAGGCGGCCGAAACACTCACAAGCATTGGGACAGAGACAGAGCAGGAACGGCTGGCGCGGTATGAGGCCGTTTTTATGGGAAACGGCCGTCCGCGCCTGTGGCTGTATGAGTCCATGATGGTTAACGGCCGTTTGCT
>JAGQGA010000950.1 GCA_020432595.1 Anaerolineales bacterium
ATCTCTAGTTGAAAATCAAATTCTCGGAAAAATAAATAAAAGGCACCTAGAATACCTATAACAACAACAGGCATTAGGAAGCGTGAAAATCGCATATTTTGTTGGAACTGCAGCACATCCGATGGAATTTTGGCGGCATTAATAAATAGGAATGCTATTGAAATCAGCTATGCAAACAGCCTAAATACCACTCAACACTCAACTATAGTAATAGGCTCTCCTTGAGCCTCTCACTGTGTCAAGTCATATATTATACTCTGTGCCATTTGAAACCCATGGTTTTTACGACAAAAAAAAAAAAAAAAACCATAGGTTTCATTCTAATTTGAGTATAATGAGGAAAATTTGTATGGTTTATTCTTGTTTGTCGCTTACTTGTGCATTGGAGGTTCGCACTGGTGCCCATCGACTTAGGGCAAAGAGAGTGATGATACCAACAATCAAGAGAAAAATTATAGCTATTACAGCTGCCCACGTAGGATCAATTGTCTCAAACTGAAATCCAAACCCTCTAAGAAGCAAATAAAAGACACCAAGGGCTACGCCAGGAATACCCAGAACTACAAGAGTTTTAATAATATTGGACTCCATTCACATCTCCTGTTTTTATTAGCTGATAAGAGTACAAACAATATGAGACTATAAACTCGACTGTCTAAACAAATATCTAAGG
>JAGQGA010000951.1 GCA_020432595.1 Anaerolineales bacterium
TGGCGACGGATATTGAGGCGGCGCGGCTGATGGTGTACCGGGCGGCGTGGTCGAAGGAAAACGGCCGGCCGACGACGCGGCAAACCTCGATGGCGAAGTTGTTGGCGACGGAAACGGCCGTTAAAGCCGCTTCCGATGCCGTTCTTATTCACGGAGGTCGGGGCTACAGCAACGAGTACCCGGTGGAACGGTATTACCGCGACATCAAGGGGCTGCAAATTTACGAAGGCACCTCCCACATTCAGCGCATTGTCATTGCACGGGATGTGGTGGGGAAAGAGTGATTGACGATAGATGACAAAATAGGACGCAGATTTACCTGATTTTCCTGATTGATCTTTTTATCAGGAAAATCAGGTAAATCTGCGTTCCATTTCTTAAGGAAAGAAAGATGGATTTAGGGTTACGTGACAAGATTGCGCTGGTGACGGCGGGGAGTGCGGGGTTAGGGTTGGCGGCGGCGACGGAATTGGCGCGGGAGGGGGCGAAGGTGATGATTAACGGCCGTCATCAAGACCGTCTCGACGCAGCCGTGGCGCAAATTCGGGCGGAAGTGGGGGAGGGGGTTGTGGTAGAAGCGGCCGTTGGTGACGTTGCCGTGCCGGCCGACATAGAGCGCATGGTACAGGCCACCGTAGACGCTTTTGGCGGGCTGGATATTCTCATTACCAAT
>JAGQGA010000952.1 GCA_020432595.1 Anaerolineales bacterium
GCGGAGATTTTGACGCTGCTGGAAACGGTGCCGACGATTGTGGTGCTGTATCTGGATCGGCCGGCCGTCATTCCCGAAATCAGTGCCACTGCCCAAGGGCTACTGGCTGACTACGGAGCCAGTGATGCCGCCGTGCTGGATGTCGTCTTTGGCAAGGCGCAGCCGGAAGGGAAGCTGCCGTTTGAACTGCCCTCCTCGATGGAGGCGGTGCAGGCGCAAAAAACCGATGTCCCCTACGATTCAGAAAACCCGCTCTATCGGTTTGGCTTTGGCCTGCGCTACGGGTGATAGATGGTCACTGCACCAATGGGATAGATCAAGATTGGTTCAATCTCTGAAGATTGAACCAATCTAAAGGGACAAGTTGTTCGAGATAATCGACCGTCTGGCTTCATGGTTGGAAACGGATTTGCTTGCTGTCAGGATGATTGTCAGGGAAAGGAGAATGTAGATGAGAAAGATACCGGAAAAATTGGTTGGGTGCTGGCATCCGGTGGCCTATAGCCATAAGGTGACAAGTGACGCGCCATTTGGGGCGATGCTGCTGGATGAGGCGGTGGTGGTGTGGCGAACGGCCGATAATCAGCCCCACGCCATGCAAGATTTGTGTATCCATCGCGGCACAGCGCTGTCACTGGGGTGGCTGAAGGACGATTGCGTGGTGTGTCCCTA
>JAGQGA010000953.1 GCA_020432595.1 Anaerolineales bacterium
AACCTTACCAATGCCGACCTGAGCCATGCCAACCTGAGCGGTGCCAACCTGAGCGGTGCCGACCTGAGCGGTGCCGACCTGAGCGGTGCCATCCGGATCGGTACCAAGGGCATCTGATAGCTTTTGCCTGTCTTGCTGGGAAAAATTGAGCAAATCTTGCATTCCCAAACCTGCCCAATGCCCCCATTTATTTGTGTTTCGTTAGTTGGGAAAAACGGCCGTTTTCCCAACAAACCAAGGCTCATCATTGTCTGTAAAACCAACAACCACAGCCTTTATGCCGCAGCTCTACCGCATAATTGCTAAACACAACTTAACAAAGGAACATAAGCAATGACCGAAGAAGAATTATTAGAACGATACGCCGCTGGCGAGCGCGATTTTAGCAGAGCCAGGCTGATCGTTGCCAACCTGTTCGATGCCGAACTGAGCTTTGCCAACCTGAGCGGTGCCGACCTGCGCGATGCCTACCTGAGCCGTGCCAACCTGAGCTATGCCAACCTGCGCGAGGCCGACCTGAGCGGTGCCGACCTGAGCCTGGCCAACCTGAGCGAGGCCAAACTGAGCGAGGCCAACCTGAGCAGTGCTAACCTGAGCGGTGCCGACCTGAGCCAGGCCTACCTGAGCAGAGCCAACCTGAGCGAGGCCAAACTGAGCGGTGCCGACCTGAGC
>JAGQGA010000954.1 GCA_020432595.1 Anaerolineales bacterium
TCCGGTGGCATCGGTGGTAGAAATGGGCATTGTGCGGGAGGTAATCGTGAACGATGACGGCGTGCGGGTAACGATGACGCCGACGTTTTCCGGCTGCCCGGCTTTGGACGTGATGCGTCGGGAGATAGAAACGGCCGTTCGCCAACTAGGCATTCAAAAAGTCACCGTAGAAACCGTCCTGCCCCCCCCCTGGAGCACCGACTGGATCACCGACGAAGCCCGCGAAAAGCTGCGCCAGTTTGGCCTGACCCCGCCGCAAAAACACGGCGGCGACCTCATCTCTGTTGCCTTTTTGGATGTGGCCGAATGCCCCCGCTGCGGCTCCAAAAACACCAGCATCAAAAACAGCTTCGGCCCCACCCTCTGCCGCATGATCTACTACTGCCACGACTGCCAGGACGCCTTCGAACAGTTCAAACCGCTTTAATCAGCCTACCGATTTTTGACGCAAAGAACGCAAAGAATTTAGAAGAAGCAAAAGGAAAAAATTGTTCTTTCTTTTAACTCCTTTGCCTCTTTGCACCTTTGCGTCAAATTTTTCTACGTCTCCGCCCGATCGGCGAAGGGTTCGATGGTTTGGGTGGCGAGGATGCTGTCTTCGGGCAGAGGAGTGGCGGTGTCGGGAACGGCCGTTTCCCAGCCCAGCTTGCCGCCCAACGACAAAATCGCCTT
>JAGQGA010000955.1 GCA_020432595.1 Anaerolineales bacterium
GTAGGGGGTGGCGGCATTCCTGTCGTCCACAATCAGCACGGGGAATTGCGTGAACTAGGTGGCGTTTATGCCGTGATTGATAAGGATCGCGCTAGTGCAGTGCTGGCAAGCAGCCTGTGGGCTGATTTGTTCCTTATTTCCACGGGCGTGGAGCAAGTGGCGATCAATTTTAACACGCCACAGCAAGAAAATTTGGCTCGGATAACGGCCGTTAACCTCACCAACTATCTTAAGGAAGGACACTTTGCTCCCGGCAGCATGAAGCCCAAAGTAGAGGCCGTCTTGACATTTCTGCAAAAAACAGGAAAATCTGCCCTGATTACGAATCCCACAAATATTGCCCGAGCCCTACGTTACGAAACTGGAACTTGGATCGAAGCCGTTTAGGAATGCAACCATTGCTGTCTTTTTGGGCAGAAGAGGTTAGGTACCACACTTAACCTCTTCTAGGGAAAACATGTTTGATCTGACGAGGCCATTCAGCCTCTTCAACCTTTTTAACCTTTTTACGCTCTTCTACGTTTACCGAGCGTTGCAGCTTGCCGTGCGTCTTGTACGCGAACGGCCGTTGCTGTCTAAAGAACCCCTTTCACGCTACCAACAAGGTCTGGCAGAGCAAGCATCCTTCTTTATCGGTGTTCCCCCCGGCGTATTTATTCATGAACTGTGCC
>JAGQGA010000956.1 GCA_020432595.1 Anaerolineales bacterium
TCGGTGGCGGTCCACCTGAACCAGATGACAGCAGTCAGTTCTCTTACGTGAACGACGAAGTTGGGGCTGGCTTCAACTTTGTTTCTTACTATAACGCAACAGTAGAAGACAATCTGGCGCAAGGGAAATCGGTTCCCGGCTGTGTGGAAACAGAACGCGCTCCGTTCTATCAATCCAACCAGGTAGAAATCTACAACGATGTTCCCTACTCCTTCCTCTACATTCCACTAGCCAACACTGTTTGGCGTGACCGTCTGCAAGGGATTGAACCCAATCCTTGGTCGCTGCGCTACAACATTGAGCAGTGGTCTTTGGAACCATAGTTTTGGTTATCGGTAATCAGTAATCGGTAATCGGTAATCAGTATGCGTTACTGATTACTGATTACTGAACACCGATTACTGTTCCAGTAGGGGAAGACAAGATGACGACTTATATCTTTCGCCGTTTATTGCAAGCTGTTCCTACCATCCTTGGTGTTACCCTCATCACTTTTTTTCTCATGCAAGCCGCGCCGGGAGACCCGGTGCAAATCTTGACCTTTAGCCCCGGTATGAAAGCTGAGGATCGTGAGCGGTTGCGCCATGAGTTGTGTTTAGATCGGCCGTTGGCAACACAATACCTCATTTGGGTTTTTGGGGACTGGACGGGAGAGTGTAGCCAGCGTGGG
>JAGQGA010000957.1 GCA_020432595.1 Anaerolineales bacterium
AAAATAAACGGGCTGGTTGCCATAGCGGGCTGGGTGCATGACCGGGGCAACAATGGGTTCAAACTCCCAGCGCGGCTGCCGCCCCTTGAAAACGTGGAGCAGCCCACAGACCAGGGCAAGCTGGGCAGTTTGCTGCTGAAGCGCGGCTTCGCGTTCCGGCCAACTGCCGCCCAAAAAATGAATGTCGCTGCCCAGTGCCGCATTGAGCCGCTGCGCCAGCCGCTGGCACAGCCCATCGGTCACTTCGGCCAGGCATGAGGTGATGTGTAGGGGGTGGGGCATAGTAATCGGTAATCAGTAAACAGTAATCGGTAATCGGTGGTCAGTACTGATTACCGATTACTGTTTACTGTTTACTGGAGTAGGCGCACCGCGCGCCAGGTGGGGCTAACGCGATAGTCCCAATATTTGACGCGCATAAATTGCAGCAAGCTGCTGTTTTGCAGCCCGCCGCTGGGTAAACGGCCGTTATAAATCCGCACATATTCATAAAAATCGGGCGAAACAACATCGGTGAGATATGGGTGGGGTGGGTAGTCACGCCACTTCATGATGGCATCTTCACTGTTCAGCACCACCAAGTTAGCAAAGTTTAGCTCATCGGGCAGCATACGGGAACTGTAGGCCAAAACGGCGGGGAAATGGACGAAGTTGTCCAGAAGCTGCTTGT
>JAGQGA010000958.1 GCA_020432595.1 Anaerolineales bacterium
CTTCAGTGCCAAACTTCATCAGCCCGTGGGCATAAAGCGAGTTGTTGACCGACATGATGGTGCCGTGACTGGCATCCGCCTTGCTGATTTCAGTCAGCGCCAGCGCATAGGCCAGCGTGTCCATTCCTGCGCCACCATATTCCTCCGGCACTTCGATGCCCATAAAACCAAGCTGCCCCATTTGGCGTACCGTTTCGAGCGGAAAGGTGCCGGTTTGATCGTGATGTTCGGCAATGGGAGCGATGGCATTTTGGGCGAAGTCGCGGGCGGCTTCCTGGATCATTTGGTGTTCTTCGGTAATAAAATCAAACATCTTTGGTAATCGGTAATCGGTAATCGGTAATCAGTAATCAGTAATCAGTAGTTTGTACCGATTACTGTTTACTGATTACTGATTACTGGCAATAAAAGTTAATAAGGTGGAAAAGTCATCCGTGGACAACTCCAACCCGTGTGTCCAGCGGCGGCGTTCGGCAAGCCAATAACGGCCGTTTGCACTGCGCACCATCTCTGGCGGAATATTAGGGCGGGTTGGTGGTCCCATGCGCCCTCGAATGGAGGTGTCATAAAGCTCGGGCGGGTGAATTTGCTGAAATGAAGGTGTGGTTGCACCCTCTTCCGTCCAGTGTGAAGCCGTTTTAGTGGGGGCGTAAGTATAAAAAATAAGTTG
>JAGQGA010000095.1 GCA_020432595.1 Anaerolineales bacterium
CAGGACAACCATAGGCCAAGAGCGTCACTACCACGACCACCAACCACATCGGGTACTGCAATTGGTAGAAAATGGTTCCGCTCGTTTCGGCAAAGGTGCGACCGCAGGAGACACATTTAAAGCGACGCTCTTTTTGAGAGTGAATCCAGATCTTTTCCCTTTCACCGCAGTTTGGGCAGTTGGCTAACTGTGGATTTAGGGGCAATTGTGTCATAAACTTTAGTTCCACGAGAACCTCTCTAAGTCTGTTTGACAAATGGGTGTTGATTCTTCCATTTTATCTCAGCTTAGAACGGTTCTCACTCTCTTATCCACGTTCCTTTCCCCTGCTACCAGAGCGTAACGTTTGGAATCAAAACAACGAAGTTGGGCAATTTGATGTCTCTACCCCCTGGTACTCGTATGTCAAGGCCAATGGTGATTCCTGGTCTGAGGTTCGCGGTATGCACCCCGATCTCTATGCCCCCATCGGCGAAAGCACTAACAGTACGGGTAGCGGTTTCCTTGGTATTGGTCGTATCAATGATCCACAAATTGGTGAATATATTGATGCCATGGTGCCGGTTAACCCTGACGATCCGACTAACTTTGCGATGGTTCAAGAGTTCTTACAGTATACAGTGGAGCAAATGTACAATATCACTACCATTAGCTTCAAGAAGTTTGTAACCTGGGACGAGCGCTTCTGGACAGGCTTCCCAACGGCTGAAGAACCGGCTGTTATGCCTCTCTATTGGTTCCAGGGTGGTAAGTATGCCATTCAGAGCCTTGAACCTGTCGGTGGCACCACATCTAGCAATTAGTAATCAGTAATTGGTGAGACAGTAAGATAGTGAGACAGTGGGGCAGTCTCACTGTCTTACTATCTTACTGTTTCACTAGCCAAAGAGGAGGTGTTTATCCCATGACGCTTTTGAAGGAATTTGTTTTACCTCGAGTTCTGCAATGGGCAGTGGTTATTTTTGTGGGGGTAACACTTACCTTTCTTATTCCTCGCCTGTCACCAATTAACCCTGTGGATCAGGCTGTCAATCGGTTATCTTCATTTCAAACTTTAGACCCAGATGCAGCTCTTGCCTTACGCGAATCCATAGAGGACCTTTATGGGCTGGATGGCACGATGTTGGGGCAATATGTCAGTTTTTGGGGACGTATCATTCGTGGTGATCTGGGGCCATCTTTCCTTTCCTTCCCCACACCAGTCAGCCAGATGATCGGGACAAGTATTGGCTGGACGGCCGGTTTATTGGGCGTAACCACACTTATTTCTTGGGCACTGGGACTGGTTCTAGGCTCATTGGCTGGCTATTTTTCCAACCGCTGGTGGTCAGAAGCTCTGGAAAAATCTATTATCGTTGTCTATCCTGTCCCCTATTTTATTTTGGCTTTTATATTGCTGATGTTGTTTGCTTACTACTGGCCTGTTTTCCCGCTGGTGGGCGGTGGACGAGGTGTGCCAGGCTGGACATGGGACTATATTCGTAGTGTGTTCCATCATGGCTTTTTGCCAGGTATTTCTGTAATCATCGGGGCAGTTGCGTTTCGCTTTACTATTTCGAAGGCTTTGACCATGACCGAGAAGAGCAGCGATTATGTGGAATATGCGGAACTGGCAGCATTGCCCCAACGCAAAATTCTGTTTTCCTATGTGACACGCAATACGATGTTGCCCCAGGTTACAGATTTGGCTCTCCAATTAGGCACTATTTTTAGCGGTGCACTCATTACGGAAGTGGTCTTTGCCTATCCTGGCGTGGGTTTTTTACTTTTGAATGCGATCAATGCTGGCGATTACAACCTGATTATGGGAATTACCATTCTGTCCATTGTGGGTATCGCTACAGCCTCATTACTGGTGGATTTAAGCTACCCCTTTCTTGACCCACGAGTACGGTATCACTAGTCGGAGGTACTTGTTTCATGACAACTATCAAAGGTTTATTTCGGTACAGCCCCTCATTCCGTTATGGTGCCATTATTCTCATACTGGTCTTGATCTTGGTCGGGCTTTCGTATGTGGCTCCTTATGAAGAAGATTCGCGGCGAGATGTCCCTGTTAATCAGCCACCTTCGTCAGAATATTGGCTAGGCACAACTTCTCAAGGGCAAGATGTGTTTTGGATGCTGACATATGGGATGCGTAACTCTTTAACCATTGCCGGTATTGCCGTCTTGATTGGGCGCGGCATTGGGGTGATGTTGGGGATGATTTCAGGCTATTTGGGCGGGACAGTTGATCGGGTTCTTTCTTCTATTGTTGATAGCTTTATCGTTATCCCCCGTTTGCCGCTGCTTATTTTGATTGCCTTTATTTTGCGAGGTGGCATAACGATAACGGTTTTGGCGCTGTTAATTGGGTTTCTGGATTGGGCTTTTCCGTCAAAGCGGTATCGGTCGCAGATTTTGAGTTTGAAAGAGCGGGAGTTTACACATACGGCCGTTTTTTCCGGCATGGGCACAGCGAGAATTGTCGTGCAAGAACACCTCCCCTTTATTATCCCCTTCCTACTGGCCGATGTTGTCAGCGGTTTCCTCTTTGCCATCGGTTTTGAAGTAACCCTGTCCGTGCTTGGTCTTGGCGATTTGGGCACACCCAGCATTGGCACAATGATTTATTGGGGCAACTATTACCAATCCCTCTTAGCCAATCGCATTTGGGTGCTGGCCGCGCCCATTGGTGCTTCCATCATTGTCGTTGTCGGCTTCTATCTGGTCTCCATCGGCTTGAGCGAATATTTGGATCCTCGCACACGTTTGGCACGGCTGCAAGTGACAGGATAAAAGACATGAACAACATTATCGAAGCTGACAACCTAAAAGCATATTACATCACCAATGCCTATGGGGTAGAGCGTACTGTCAAGGCCGTAGATGACATCTCGATTAAGATCAAAGAAGGGGAAATATATGGGATTGCGGGCGAGTCTGGCTGTGGTAAATCCACCCTGCTTAAAGTATTGTTAGGGGCGCACAAGCCTCCCCTCACAGTTGTAGAGGGTTCCGTCAAATATCTCTTTGCAGGTAAAGAAATGGCCTCCCTAACAACTACCAGCAACACGCTCAACCAGTTGAACTGGAGTGAAGTTTCCTACATTCCTCAGGGGTCTATGCATGTATTGAACCCTGTGCGACGCATTGCCGACACCTTTCATGATTTTATCTCTGCGCATCGACCAATGAGCAAACATGAGTCACGTGAGATGACTCGCAACTATCTGCGCGATCTCGGTTTACCAGAGACCGTCTTAAGAGCCTACCCCCACCAGCTCTCTGGTGGGATGCGCCAGCGTGTAACCATCGCCCTGGCGACCATTTTGTGGCCTAAGCTGATCTTTGCCGATGAACCAACGACGGCCTTAGACGTGGTAGTTCAGCGCGGGGTGATCCAACTTTTGCGCCAAATTCAACAGAAAGAGGGCAGTACAGTCGTCTTAATTACCCACGATCTCGGTGTTCATGCCAATCTGGCGGATCGCATCATCATCTTGTACGCTGGGAAAATTGTTGAGGAAGCTGATACACGCACCATTCTGAAAAACCCACGCCATCCCTACACTCAATATTTGATCAACTCCCTACCCAGCCTTGATGAGAAAAAGGAGCGACACAGTATTCCTGGCCGGCCACCCGCGCTGGATAACCCACCAGATGGCTGCCGCTTCCATACGCGCTGCCCCTATGTGATGGACAGGTGCCGCACCGTCGATCCACAGATGATCTATTTACAACCCGGGCATCGTGCTGCCTGCCATTTGCTCACTGAGGAGGCCAATCATGTCGCCACAGCCTAATTCTACCCTGCTACAGCTTGAGAATGTGACCAAAGAATTTAGTATCCGCCAGGGCTTGTCAACGACAAAGTTCAGGGCTGTGGATCAGGCTACATTTTCGTTAGAGGCATCCAAGCCGGAGATATTTACCATCGCGGGTGAAAGTGGCAGCGGCAAGACAACCCTGGCTCGTATGGTTTTGGGGATGGAACGGACGACAGCGGGTATGTTGCGTTACAAGGGGCGTGACATTGGGAGTATATCTACGAAAGAGAAGCGAAGCTGGTTCTTAAAGGAAGTGCAACCCGTTTTCCAGGATCCTTTTGCGGCCTTTAGCCCCCTCAAGCGTATAGACCATTACCTGTATGAGACGTACCACAATTACAAGATGGGTACCAAGGGGGAGGCCGATGGGCATTTGGATAAGGCATTACAACAAGTTGGTCTGTCGCTGGCAGAGGTGAAGGGACGATATCCCCATGAATTGTCGGGAGGGCAGGCGCAGCGGGTGGCGATTGCCCGCGCCCTTATTACTAATCCCTTGCTCATTGTCGCTGATGAGCCGGTTTCGATGTTGGATGCCTCGCTGCGAATGTCGGTGGTGAACCGCTTTAAAGAACTAAAGGAGGAGCAGGGGGTAAGTATTATTTACGTCACCCATGATCTGGCGACCGCTTATTATTCCTCAGATCGCATTGCAGTAATGTTGCGTGGCTGGATTGTGGAGTCGGGACCGGTAGAGGAGGTGCTGGGTAATCCGCAGCATCCTTACACTATTAATCTCAGGCAATCTATCCCCTCGGTTGATCCCGATAGGGTCTGGGACAAGAAGGCCAATCTGGCAGAGATGGAATCGGCCGAATACACGCGCACTGGCTGTAAATTTGCCGGCCGCTGTCCGGCAGTGATGGATATTTGTCATCAACAAGTGCCACCGGATGTTGAGCATGAGGGACGGACGGTAAAATGTTTTTTGTTTAAGTAGTGAAAAATGCCAAGCTCGCTGGTTTCTTTGGAGGGTAAAGTTGCTGTCACCACTAGCAGGATGGGGATCTATTGCTTAGGGACGACAGTGGAGGCACGGGTGAGTATTTGGGGGCAATGGGCGGAGAAAGCGACCGATGTGGTACCAATGTGGTATGGACAATTAAGACGAGGGAATGGGGTAGTGGCGTTGATGTTGGATGTATCGCAGACAAAGCTGCTCGTTTGTGTTTTGGGGTATGGTATGCGGAAACGGCCGTTAAGAACCTTCCCAAGTGATGAGCCAATCATGCCTCTCAATTCCGTTATCCTCTCGACGGTAGCTTCTCCGCCTGCATATCCACACTAATTCTTTAGAAAACCTACAAATCTGTTAAGTGACTGGTGCTTCCAAGGTACTTGCCACCTAAAACTCAAAATTCGAGAATGAGGAGCTGAGGAGAACACAACATGGTTATTACCCCACAAGACTTTTCCGAAATCCGTTGGCGCGGCCATTGGATTTGGGTTCCAGAAGAAAAGATCGTACCAGGCAGCCCCTTTGGGGGTAATGCAGCGTCAGGCAAAGAGGTACACGGACTTTTTCGCAAAACAGTCCATCTGGACAATGTACCAGATCGCGCCCCGGCTCGCATAACGGCCGATTCCCGCTACACCCTCTTTGTCAACGGACAAGATGTATTTCGTGGCCCCATCCGCAGCCAGCCCCGTCGGATGCACTACGACCTGTTCGATATTGCTCCCTTCCTTCAGCCAGGCGAAAACGTATTCGCCATCTACGTAAAATATTACGGTGTCGCCAAACCCTTTTGGCAGCCAGCCGTACCCAACATGATGCTAGGCAAAACAGGCATCCTCGTCTTCGAGGCCAACTTAGGTGATGCTGGTTGGATAGCCAGTGATACTACTTGGAAAGCTTGTCAACCAGATGCCTGGTCATCATGGCGCAACGACGAGAACCCTGTGAGTGGAATCCCGCTCGAACTCTTCGATGCGCGTCAATTCCCCCACCAGTGGCGTGAAGTGGGATTTGATGATAGCAGTTGGGGGCAGGCGCAATTGGTTCCCGCCATGCACATCGGCGGCTTTGCCCGCACCCAGCCCCCCACAGACCCCTACGGCCCGCTTCACCCTCGGCCAATTGGCAAATTGGGGGGTGAGGTCAGGACACCCGCCCATATACAGATAGATTATCTCGATGGTGTGCCAAATGGGGAAACGGCCGATCCCGTCAAGCGCGTTGAATCAATACACGACACCCCCGCTACCCACAGCGCAGAAGGCACACTCCCACTCACACTGGACATCCCCGCCAATGGCTCTGTTCGCCTCATCCTCGACATGGGGCGCATCGTCTCCGGCCTCGTCCAATTTTCGCTGGAAGCGCCAGCCGACACCACCCTTGAGCTTTCTTACACCGAATTGCCCATCACCGGCCCTAGCCGTCCTATGGGGCAACATGCTGGAACTCGCTACATCGCTCGTGGCGAAGCCGATGATTTCCAACTATTTGACTCCAATGGCTTTCGTTATGCCTATATCGTAGTGCATGGCGCAGTTGGACAAGTCAAACTCACCCACTTTGCTTGCTGCGAACATGTCTACCCCTGGCAAGCAGGAGCCGATTTCAGTTGCAGCGATGAGGAGCTGAACCGCCTCTACACGGCTGGCATTCGCACCGTTCAGCTTAATTCGCAGGACGCTTTTACCGATTGCCCCACCCGCGAGCAACGCGCTTGGGTGGGCGATGGCGTTGTCCACCAAATGGTACACCTGGCCACCAATCTCGATTGGCGGCTGGCGTGGCACTTTCTCACACTGGGCAATTCGGCCCGTTACGATGGCATTTTGCCCATGAGCGTTGGTGGCGACATTGAATCCGATGGTGGCATCACCATCCCCGATTGGGCTTTGCATTGGGTGCATGGCGTGTTCAACTTCTACCGCTTTAATGGTGACCGGGATGCAGTCAAAGCCCTGATGCCCACCATCGAGCATATATTGAGATGGTATGCCCCTTACCAAACATCGGCTGGGGTTTTGAAAGATGTGGTCGAGTGGAATCTGGTGGATTGGTCGAGCGTGTTGGTGGAAGATACCGCTTCGTTATTGACTGCCCATTGGGCGCGGAGCCTGCGGGAGTTTGCCGAGATGGCTGAGTGGCTGGAGGAAAAAAGTAGCCAGCGTTGGGCAAAGGCTCTATATGATAAAGTGCGGGCTGGTTTTGAAATCTTTTGGGATGAGCGGCGCGGCTCTTATGTGGATCACATTGTTGATGGCAAACAGCGGTCGGAAATGAGCCAATTGGCGGGCGCGTTAGCTATTGTGTCGGGCATCGCCCCGCAGGAACGATGGAGCCGCATTATCGAGCGAATTACTGATCCAGACCGCCTTGTTGTTCGCTCTTGGACGGGGGATGATGGGGATTATGCCGAATCGAAAATAGCCAAGCAGTTTCGGGGTATTTATGAAACGGACTGGGAGGCGGAGGAGCAGGTGGTGATTGCCCAGCCGTTTATGAGTTATGTGGTGCATGATGCGGTGGTGGAGGCTGGTTTGGCCGACCGCTTGCCCGATTTGTACCGTCGCTGGTCAGAGTTTCTGGTGGATGGCTACGATACGATTGGTGAATGTTGGGGTTGGGGGACGCATGTGCATGGCTGGAGTTGTACGCCAACCCGAGATATGATTTTTTATACGTTGGGTGTTATGCCAGCCGAACCAGGTTATGCCAAGGCGAGGATTGCGCCGCGTTTGGGTAATTTAGAGTGGGCGAAGGGTAAGATTCCTACGCCGCATGGGGTGATTGAAGTGGCGGTAACGGCCGTTTCCCTCACCATCAACTCGCCCATCCCCGTCATCATCGAACTGCCAGGGCAGTCGCTCCGCGAACTCGGGGCAGGGCAGCACGAATTAGCTATATAAAGATAACAGTCACTTGGGGAGTGACTGTTATCTTATTGCATCAAAAATTACAGGAGAGGTAATGGGTTCCACAACGGTTTTGCATGTTCGCGTCGAGCATTTTCGGGAGGTTTTGGGGATTGGGATGACACGTCCTCGTCTCTCATGGGTGGTGCAGACGGAGAGCCAGAACTGGCAGCAAATGGCCTATGAGTTAGAAGCATATGATGCCCAAGGCCAATTGAATGGGCAGACAGGCAAGGTAGAGTCGGATCAATCTGCGCTGGTTGATTGGCCGTTTGAGACATTGACATCTCGTGAACGGCTTGCCGTGCGGGTGCGGGTATGGGGCAATGATGGAGGTATTTCTGAGTGGAGTGAGCCAGTGAAGATAGAAGTTGGGCTGCTGGAAACGGCCGATTGGCAAGCCCAATTCATCACCCCAACTTGGCAAGAAGACACCTCAAAACTCAACCCTGCCCCCTATTTGCGGCGCGAATTTGAACTGCGCTGTGGGATTGCGTCGGCGCGATTGTATGTGACGGCTTTGGGGGTGTATGAGGCGGAGATAAACGGCCGTCTTGTCAGCGACCACGTGCTGTCTCCTGGCTGGACAGTCTACGATGAACGTTTACGCTATCAAACCTTTGATGTGACTGACTTGCTGCACGAAGGGCAAAATGCCATTGGCGCGATTGTGGGCGATGGCTGGTTTCGCGGACGACTGGGTTTTGGCGGCGGACGACCCAACCATTACGGCGAGCAGTTGGCACTGCTGGCGCAATTGGAAGTTCAGTACGTTAATGGTTCCAGTGAAACCATCGTGACGGATGAAAATTGGCGAGCGGCTACGGGCGCGATTCTGACGAGCAGCATTTATGATGGCGAAAGTTATGATGCGCGGCTGGAGCATGATGGCTGGACGGCCGTTGGCTTCGATGATTCCAATTGGCACAGTGTCAAAGGGCTGGAATGGAATTTGAAGACGTTGGAAGCTCCTATCGGGCCACCCGTGCGGCGCACCGAAACGATTGCGCCTATTGCCATCACCCAATCGCCATCGGGCAAAACGCTGGTGGATTTTGGGCAGAATTTGGTGGGGCGGCTGGTGATGACGGTGCAGGGCGAGGCAGGGCGGACGGTGACGCTGCGCCATGCGGAGGTGTTGGAAAATGGGGAGTTGGGCATACGGCCGTTGCGCCATGCCGCCCAAACCAATCGGTATACCCTCAAAGGGGGTGGCTTGGAAACGTGGGAACCACGTTTTACTTTTCAGGGTTTTCGCTATGTGGAGGTGAGTGGTTGGCCTGGTGAGTTGAAGTTGGCGGATTTAACGGCCGTTGTTCTTCACTCTGATATGGAGCGCACGGGCTGGTTTGAATGCTCCGACCCAATGCTGAACCAATTGCACCAAAATGTGGTGTGGGGGATGCGGGGCAATTTCCTCGATGTGCCGACTGATTGCCCGCAGCGGGACGAGCGGCTGGGCTGGACGGGTGATATTCAGGTCTTTGCGCCAACGGCTTCATTCCTTTACGATGCCAGCAGCTTCCTGCAATCGTGGTTGCGCGATCTGGCGGTGGAGCAGCGCAAGGGCGGCGGGGCTGTGCCTCACATTGTCCCCAATATTATGGGCAGGGCGGGTGGCGCGGCAGCTTGGGGCGATGCCGCCGCCGTTGTCCCCTGGGTGCTGTACCAACGTTTTGGCGATGTGGGTATTTTGGCCGACCAATTTGAGAGTATGTGTGCTTGGGTGGATCATATTGCGTCCGTTGCCAGTGAGAATCATCTCTGGGATAAGGGCTTCCAGTTTGGCGATTGGCTCGACCCGACATCTCCTCCCGATAACCCTGGCAAGGCGCGGACGGACAAAACGATTGTGGCGACGGCCTATTTTGCCCGTTCGGCGCAGTTGGTGGCGCAGGCGGCGGCGGTGTTGGGACGCACGGATGCGGCGCACAAGTATGGTGCGTTGGCGGCCAAAGTGCGGGAGGCTTTTGCTGGGGAATATGTGACGCCAAACGGCCGTATGATGAACGATGCCGAAACCGCCTATGCCCTCGCCATTACCTTTAATCTGCTCACTGACGACCAGCGGCAACGGGCGGGCAACCGCTTGGCCGAGTTGGTGCGGGGCAGTGGCTATCATATTCAAACGGGTTTTGTGGGTACGCCCATTATGTGTGATGCGTTGTGCAGCACAGGGCATTATGATGTGGCCTACCGCTTGTTGAAGCAGGAAGAATGCCCCTCTTGGCTCTATCCGGTGACGATGGGGGCGACGACGATTTGGGAGCGTTGGGATTCGATGTTGCCTGATGGCTCGATCAATCCTGGCGAGATGACCTCGTTTAATCATTATGCTTTGGGCGCGGTGGCCGATTGGATGCAGCGTACTATTGGCGGGCTGGTCCCTGTGGAACCAGGTTATCGCCGTCTGGCAATTGCCCCACGCCCTGGTGGTGGTATTACTCAGGCTCAGGTGCGGCATCTCACGCCTTATGGCTTGGCGGAATGTCAGTGGCAGGTTGCCGATGGGCAGATTCATCTGCAACTGGTTGTGCCGCCGAACACAACGGCCGTTGTCACCCTCCCCAACACCAACCAGCCACCAATTGAGGTTGGCTCTGGTAGCTGGCAATGGTCTGCGCCTTACAACGATCCCGATGCCCAGGGGGTGTTCACGGTAGACGATTTGGTAGGCGATATTCTGTATGACAAACAAGCGCGGGAGGTAGTGATGACTGTACTGGAGCAGGTTAGTGCGCCACCTTTCGTCAAGCGAATCTTGATGAATGAGCGCAATGCGCCACTGAGTCAGATGCTTGGGATGTTGCCGCAGCGGGAAACGGCCGTTGCTCTGATCAATGAGGGTTTGGCTTGCTTATCTGTCTAATTCTAACGGTTCAACATCGGGAACCTTGGCTAAAACTGCCTCATACTTGGCGCGGCTTCCCTTTGCGGCTCGTTGAGCAATATAATCTTCGGTGGCTAAGGCAGATAGTTTTTCCGCAATGGCTAACGTGATGAGCTGGTTAATGGAAATACCCTCTTTATCTGCCAATTCGCGCAAACCTTTATGCAAATAGTCAGGGATTCGGATGCTTAAGGTACCCATGATTTATTCTCCAATTTGCGCCAAGAATTCGCTTGGCGTATACAAAGCGATGCCAAACTGCTCGCTCCCAATAAAATCGCGCTTGTTGAAGGTGATGATGCAGTCACAGCTTGCTTTCACTGCCAGCTCTAACAACATTTCGTCGCTGGGGTCGCGCAAGGTGGGTCGCCAAAGGTAGTAGATTTTATGTTCACGCCCAACAACGCAGTAATAGTCAAGGAGATCAGCTATGTCTGATTTTGTGATAAACAAATGTGGTAGCTGCCTGGTCAAAACGTCTTCATATTCGAGGAGCAGGGGGATAGAAAGATTGATATTAAATTGCCCTTTGCCAATGAGGTTTAGCAGCTTAAACGAACGGCCGTTGCGCGACCGCAAACCGGCAACCAATACATTTGTGTCTATCACAATCTCATAACTGGACATATTGGTATTGTAGTTAATACCAATATGATGTCAAGCACCATCCCTTTGTCAAGGGAAACGGCCGTTTTCCTGCTCAACAAAGCCCTAGTGGAATTATTACCATGAACCCTATTGAAGTTGAAATAAGTCACGGCAAGATAAGAGGAACGAGAGTTGAGGGTGTCAACATCTTCAAAGGCATCCCCTACGGTGGCACGGTGTCGGGCGACCGCAGATTTCGGCGGCCGGCCGAATTGAAGCCTTGGGCGGGGGTGCGTGATGCTTTGCAGTTGGGCGCACCTGCCATCCAGCCTCCCAGACAAAACGAGCCAGAACCAGCCGAGGATTGCCTCTTTCTTAATATCTGGACACCCGCCAATGACAACGGCAAACGCCCTGTGATGTTTTATAGTCACGGTGGCGGTTTTGTAATTGGCTCAGGTGGGGCGGCTGGGCAGGATGGCGCGAATTTAGCTCGTAATTTTGATGTTGTCGTCGTGCAGACGAATCATCGTTTAGGGCTGTTAGGCTTTCTTTATTTGGAAGAGTTGGCGGGATCGGATTATGAAGGGTCAGGCAATCAGGGGGTTTTGGATATTGCTCTGGCCTTAGCGTGGGTAAATCAGAATATTGCCGTCTTTGGTGGCGATCCCGATAATGTGATGATTTTTGGTGAATCGGGTGGAGGGGCGAAGACCTCTTGTTTGTATGCCATGCCCGAAGCGGCTCCCTATTTTAATAAAGCCTCTATTGAAAGTGGGCCGGGGGTACGCATGTATACATCAGAGATGGCGGCCGAAACGACAGCCCTCGTTCTCAATGAGTTGAATATTGCCGCTAAAGATTGGCGCAAATTATTGGATGTGCCGGCGGCCGAATTGCATCGTGTCCAGTCAAAATTCCCGCCCGTACCACCGCATCAACGTAAAACAAAAAAGAGTGGCCTCACGGAACCATCTCGCGGTGGGTTTGGCCCTGTAGTGGATGGCACGGTGCTGCCGCATCATCCATTTGACCCAGTGGCAACGGCCGTTTCCCAACACAAACCGCTCCTCACTGGTTGGAACGAAGATGAGTACACCTTTTTTATGTGGCAAAGTGGGAACACATCAGCCATTGACCTCGACTA
>JAGQGA010000959.1 GCA_020432595.1 Anaerolineales bacterium
CGGCCCCGGCGACACGCTGGGTACGCCGCTGCGCTTTCTGTACCAGCATGATGTGATCAAGCTGCGCGACTGGGCAGCGGTGGATGAGGCGGCGTTAAGAGAAGCGATGTTGGGGTGGTTGGAAAACGGCCGTTCTGTCATCTGGATTGGCGACCCGGCCTGGCTGCAAGCGCAAGGGTTCACCCCCACCCTCTCCACCCTCGACATTACCACCGCCAGCCTGGAAACCGTTTACGACCACAAGCCGCAGCAAGTGCTGCCGCAGGAATGGCATTTGCCGTTGGCAATATTGAAGTGATTGGGGATTGGAGAATGGAGATTGATGAAGGTTTGCAATCTCTAATCTCCAATCTCTAATCTCATGACTGATGACAGACTCACAAGCAACCGATCTAATCACCCATACCGCACAAATCATCACCGAACAGGCAGCCAAGCTGCCGCCGGTGGGGCAGGCGTTGGTTGCCAGCAGCGGTTCCTTGCCACCTGCTTTTTATGACCATATGCAGCAGGCCGCTGCCCATGCCAAATTCCAGCCCCGCTTGCAGGTGCAGCCCGTGGCACTGCCGCTGCTTACCCGCCTCAAACTCGTTCCCCACAAGCTCGCTGTCTATTACGTCAGCCGCTTGGCCGAAGCCCAAACCAAGGCCAACGAATCGCTGCTGCAAG
>JAGQGA010000960.1 GCA_020432595.1 Anaerolineales bacterium
CCCAAACCCATTACGCCCTGGCCCTCAATTATTACGACAAGGCCATTGAGAACCTGAGCAACGAAGAGCAAAGCCAAACCGCCTATGACCTGGAAGGCGCTGCCTATCACCTGGAAATGGGTCTCGTTTGGAACGGGCAGTCCCCCAGCGACGACCTGGTTACTCTCATTGGCGAGATTCACACCGTCACCGCTGATATCGTTACCGGTAACAACGTAACCCCCAATCAGGACGCCATTGATGCCCTGGGTCAACATATCCAACAGCTTGGCGAAGCCGTGAGCGGTAATCAGTAAACGGTAAACGGTAACCAGTAATCAGCGACCGGCAACCGATTACTGATAACTGGTCACCGATTACTGCCAACGGGCTACGTCATTTGATGTAGCCCATCGGCGAAATGACATACAAAGCGCGCTGTCACAGGCGCGCTTTTTGTTTAGGCTTAACCCGTCTTCCCGCCGATGTGACCCGATAAAGGAGTGTGTACAGTAAATATAATCGGAACATCGGCTATTAACTGGAGATTACCCATGACAAATGAAGAAACCCCCTACGTCAATACGCTGCGCTTCCTGGCGGTGGATGCCGTCCAACAGGCCAACTCCGGACATCCGGGGCTGCCCCTGGGATCGGCGTCCATGATGTATACGCTGTGGACGCGCTTTT
>JAGQGA010000961.1 GCA_020432595.1 Anaerolineales bacterium
AGAAGCGCGTGTGAAAGAGCGGCCCCACATCCGGCAGGCGAAAGGCCGTGACCAACGACTTGAAGTTGAAGGTCGGCCGGTCGGAGCGCGCCAGTTCTTGTCGGCGCTCTTCGGAGAGGGACTCGGACAGGAAGAAAAAGACGGCGGTGAGGTTGAGCGTGGCCAGCGCCGCCGCCGCGTAGGCGGGCACGGCGAAGCCGAAGTTGCTGAGCAAGCCGCCCGCCGCCGGGCCGATGATGAAGCCCAGCCCAAAGGCCGCGCCGATCAAGCCCAGACCCTTGGCGCGCGTCTCCCGGGTCGTGATGTCGGTGATGTAGGCTTGGGCCACGGAAATGTTGCCACCCGTCAACCCGTCCAAGATGCGGCTGAAGAAGAGAATGCCGACGACCAGCGCATTGGTCATGGCCGTCTGCAAGCCAAAGACGCCTTCGATCCAATGGGCCAATGGCACGGCGGCGCCCAAGAGCACGAAACCAGCGGCCGTCCCCGCGATGCTCAGCAGCAGGATCGGGCGTCGTCCATGAATGTCGGAGAGCCGGCCCAAGACGGGCGCACCCAAAAACTGGGCCGCCGCATACGATGCCACCAACAGCCCGATGAGAATCTTGCCGGCGCCGTACTGTTCGGCATAGAACGGCAGCAGTGGCAGGATCAAGCCAAAACCCAGCA
>JAGQGA010000962.1 GCA_020432595.1 Anaerolineales bacterium
TTACACGGGACGCCAATCACCTCGGCTCCAGCCTGCGCCAGCCGCCGCAGTTGTCGCGCTAGCGCGTGGCCGGGATTTTCCGCCACCTTCCCCAGCAAATATTCCGTTCTATCCAAAATCTCGCTGGGGCCAGATAGACTCAGCACCGTCAAATGATCTTGATCCTTGGCTGCTACCGTCTCTTCCAGAATTTTGTTGAACAAATCGGCCCCGGCAAATGGGCCTACTCCGGCAATTAACCCTATTGTTTTTTCGCTCATAACTGATTTTTCTACAGATAATTGTGTTGGTGAACAGAAGAGTAGGGATTGGAGATTGATGAAGGTTCACAATCTCCAATCTCCAATCCCAAAGCTCTTTTTTATACAACCCCATCCACCCGCAGTTGGACAATGGCTGCTGCGTCATACCCCAGCCGTGCCAATATCTCATCGGTGTCGGCACCCAGAAGTGGCGGCGCGGTGCGAATGGTGGCTGGCGTTTCAGACAGTTTAGCAACGGGGCCAAGCAGTTTGATGGTTCCGGCGGTTGGGTGTTCCACTTCCTGCACCATCTGCCGCGCCGCAATTTGCGGGTCGTTGAGGATAGTGGGAATGTCGTTGATAGGGCTGACGGGGATTTTGGCGGCCAGGATGCGGTCGTGCCAAACGGCCGTTTCTTCCTCCCGA
>JAGQGA010000963.1 GCA_020432595.1 Anaerolineales bacterium
TTGGGCTGGGGCAGCGTGCTGCCGTTTTGGATGGCAACTAATTTATTTGAAACGATTCCCCATCAGGATTTTGCCCTGCTGCTGCTGGGTGGCCTCATTTACACCGTTGGCTTTTTTATCTACTATTTCCAGTGGCCGGATCCGTGGCCGGAATGGTTTGGGCATCACGAAATCTGGCATTTGTTTGTCATGGGCGGCAGCGCGTGCCACTATCTGTTTATGTTTTGGGTAGTAGTGCCGTTTGCGCGGGAAACGGCCGTTATATCCTTCCTGCTTTTACTATAAAAGTGATTGGAGATTAGAGATTAGAGATTATGAACCTTCATCAATCTCCAATCTCTAACCTCCAATCTCCCATTTTTGAGGAGAACCTTTTTTGACACTCATTCACCCCCTCGACCCCATTTTTCGCCCCCAAAGCGTAGCCGTCATTGGTGCCAGCGAGCAGCCCGGCAGCGTTGGGCGGATGTTGATGTGGAATCTCATTAGCAACGCCTTTGGTGGCACCATCTACCCTGTTAACCCCAAACGCAAAAGCGTGCTGGGCGTTCGCGCCTACGCCACCATTGCCGACGTGCCAGACAAGGTGGATTTGGCGGTTATTTTGACCCCGGCGGCTACCGTGCCGGATGTGGTGGACGAATGCGCGGCGGCGGGGGTAAAGGGGG
>JAGQGA010000964.1 GCA_020432595.1 Anaerolineales bacterium
CAGACCAGCAGGGCGATAAACAGCGGCGCAGTGCGCAGCATCTGCTCGTGGGTGAACAGCGCCGCCCCTATCTCCGCGCCCAGCGGGGCTACCAGCAGGGCCATGGCATACCAGGTCATGGTGGCGTTCAGGGCTGCTCCTATCAGCCAGGCGCCGGTCAGCCACCAGATTTCAGGTGACTCCTGCTTCAATTCCTGTTCTGGCGTAAATACCCGCACCAGGCCAGCAAAATCGAGGCTGCTAAAAGCCAGGGCCAGCACACCAGCCCACTCCAGCCCCAGGAAACGCCGCCCGCCCATCAGTTGAGCCAGGGCAAAGCGGGTGGTGTCAAAGTTGAACAGTTCAAAGCCGAGCAGGGCTACGGTTAAGATGAGGCCGATAACGGCCGTTTTGCGGTTAATCAAGGCTGTTTGGGGATTCATGGGGGATTCTCCTTTAGGGGGATAGGCGGGCTAGTCAAAGCCCAACCCACGTTCTTTCAGGCTCACGAAAATGCCGTTGCCGATAATCAAATGGTCCAGTAGTTCAATGTCCAGCAGCTTGCCTGCCTGGACTATCTGCCGGGTGACGTTGACATCCTCCGGCGAGGGGGACGGGTCGCCGCTGGGGTGGTTGTGAGCCACAATCACGGCCGCCGCCGGCGCTTCCACGGCCGGGCGGAAAACTT
>JAGQGA010000965.1 GCA_020432595.1 Anaerolineales bacterium
CTGCGATTGGCAACCAACTTGCTCCATGCCCCCGTGCCAACGGCCGTTTTTGCCAGCCTCAACCGCGCCACCCCTGCCCCCATGCAGCGTTACGCCGAATCGCTCAACTTGCGCTACGTCATGGAGCGCAGCCAGCAAAAGCCGCTGACAACCGTTTGGCAGCGCGTTCAGCGCGGCTTTTTGGATCGGGCAGAAACGGCGCGATGGGCAGCCAACTGGCAAGGGCGTTGGCACGTGTGGCGCACCCTGCTCCAGCCCACCCGCACCGATACCGGGCAGCTTATTTTGCAACAAATTTACCGGAAGAATTAAATAGGACGCTGATTTTCCTGATTCACCTGATCAGGAAAATCAGCGTCCTATTTTTGTTTATGAAGTTATCACATCTCTTGTCGTTGACAACGGCCGTTGCCGGAGGCGCAGCCGCCATTCGTACCCTGACCCGCCGCCACCAGTGGGAACAAAGCAACAACCGGGTTGCCATTTGCGTGGATTTTGACGATGCCGCCGCCGCCGCCATCCGCGCCGGGATTTCCTTTGGCGACATGCTGCACCGGTTGGCGCACAGCGGAGCCACCCACGTTTCGCTGCCGGAATGGACGCTGGCCCGCCTCATCGCTACGGGTCAACTGACTCCCCAGCTTGCCAGTGCGCCCCTGGCGGAAA
>JAGQGA010000966.1 GCA_020432595.1 Anaerolineales bacterium
GGGCGCCATTTTGTATTTGCTGCTGCTGGGCGAGCCGCCTTTTGACCTACAGCAAGCGCGCCACTTTTTTGAGGTGCTGCCGCCCCAGCTAAACAAGCTCAACGGCTTTGAGCCATACATTGCCCAGGCACTTCGTCGCTGTCTGGCGGCTGAACCCAGCGAGCGGTTTGCCACCATTGCCGAACTGCGCCACAGCCTGAATTTGCCACTGCCGCCCACGCAGGCGGCGCAGGCGCGGGCAGAGCTGGGTGAATTGGTGCAGATGATTGCAGCGGAGTTAAAACGATAGATGAACCGATTTGTTTACCGATTGCTGCTGTTTTTGCTGCTGGGGTTGGGGGGATTAACGGCCGTTTCCCCCACCCACGCCCAAGCCATCCTCCTGCCCCAGGCCATTGCCGACGGCAGCGTGGTCGCCGAGATTGTGGGCATTCACCCCAGCTACGCCCAGCCCATGCTGCGGCTCACCCTCACCAACCAATTTGTCACCCCGCTGACGCTGGAAGTACCGCTGGGGCTGCACCTCAACAGCAACGAAGCCGCCTTTGCCGACATCCTCATCGGCCAGGCCCAAACCGTCAACCTGGAAGCCAATGAAACCAAGGAAGTGCTGCTGCTGGGCTACAGCCTCGACCATCATCGCGCCTTCCCCAGCCCTGCGGTGGC
>JAGQGA010000967.1 GCA_020432595.1 Anaerolineales bacterium
CCCCCTTCCCCGGTGTCTTTGCCCTCAAAGGGGCGCTGGAACTGCTGACGGAAATTGGCATGGACAACATCACGGCGCGGATCATCGCCCTCAATGACCATTTGCACGCCGCTTGCGACGCGGCCGGCCTTTCCGTCTACTCCACCCGCGACCCGCACCACCGTTCGGGCATTACGATGGTGGCGGCTGATGACCCGCCAGCAGTCGCTGCTGAACTTGCCAAACGCAACATCATCGTCTCCGCTCGCGGCCAGGGGCTGCGCGTCTCTCCCCATTTTTACAATACTTTTGAGGAGATTGAGCGGTTTGTGGAAGCAATGGTGGAAATTGGTAATCAGTAATCGGTAATCGGTAATCAGTAAACCCACTGATTACTGGTTACTGATTACTTACAAAAATGGACATCACAACTCCCCCAACTATTGTCGAACAACTCACTCGCTTGAGTGCTTTCCCGCGTGACAAAAACGGCCGTTCTCTGGTCCCCGATGACCTGCTAGAGCGCATGAAGCTTGTCACCACCGAAGAAGCGTGGGTCGTGCTGCGAAAGCACGGCTACCACCACCAATTTGAAGGCAACTGGTTCCAAACCCACCCCGACCGCATCCTCGTTGGCCGCGCCGTCACCGCCATGATGCTGCCCTATCGTCCCGACTTCCACGAGT
>JAGQGA010000968.1 GCA_020432595.1 Anaerolineales bacterium
GAGATCGAAGAGGAGACCAGCCTCAGCGTGGAGCTGAAGCACTTCGTGGGCGTGATTGAGTACCAGTTTGTGGATGGGCCGCGCATCGCCCACTTCGCCAGCTACGTCTTCCATCTGGTCGCCGGTCACGGCATGCCCGTGCCCCACACCACGGAACAGATTTCCGAATTTCGCGCCGTGCTGCCCGGTCAACTGGCGCAAGTGGCGGCCGACCTGCGCAATCTCATCGGTGACCGGCGCGGCTGGGGCCAATGGCGCGCCCTGGCCCATGATTTGGTATACCGGCACCTTACTGGGTAAACTGAACGGAATGCGAAGCCACAGATGAACACAGATAAACACGGATAAAACGGCACAATACAGATTCACATTCGTTTTGTCTTCAAAACACAGAATTATCAAGTGAATTCTAGCCACCGTTATCCATCTGTGTTTATCTGTGTCCATCTGTGGCCGGCCTTTTTTGCCTTCATTACTGATCTTGTAGCTTGAGGAGTTGTTATGCGCGTGCCGATTTCGTGGCTGAAGAGCTACGTGGACATCAACCTTCCCGTGGAGGAACTCGCCGAGCGCCTGACCATGGCCGGCCTGGAGGTGGGCGGCATCGACCTGGTCGGCGACTGGTGGGATCCCGCGACCATCGTCGTGGGGCGCGTCGTCGACGT
>JAGQGA010000096.1 GCA_020432595.1 Anaerolineales bacterium
GTTGCGCCATCGCGCAGGAGGTCTGTCTATGACCCATACCCAATCTTTGGCCGACGTGGGGCGGCTGCCAGCACCCGGCGACAACGTGGCGATTGCTGTGCGGCGTTTAGAAGCAGGAACGGCCGTTTCCCACCCTCAAACGGCCGTTCAAACGTCACCATCGTCAGAGCAGCCGTTTGGCCACACCTTCACCCTCAGCCACACCCTGCTCGAAGGCCATCGCTTCGCCATCGCCCCCATTGCACCGGGCGACAATTTGCTCTCGTGGGGCTTGCCGTTTGGCGTGGCAATCGCCCCCATTGCGCCGGGCGATTACGTTGCCAATGCCGATATGCTGGAAGCGTTAAACGGCCGTTTTCTCGACTTCCCCATCCCCGCCACCCCCAACTTCCGCAACAACATCCAGCCCTATCTGCTCAACGAAAGCCAGTTTCAGCCTAGCGAACAAGTTTCGTTATATGACGAACCACGTCATTTTATGGGCTACTGGCGCAGCCAGCGGCGCGGCGTTGGCACCCGCAACATGGTTGTCATCCTCGGCACCAGCTCGCGCAGCGGCAGCTACGCCCAGCTGCTGGCCGAACGACTGGAGGGGCTGGCCGATGGCTATGACAACATTGACGGCATTGCCGCCATTTCCCACACCGAAGGGGACGGCGACGACCCCATCAACAACTGGGATTTTGTCCTGCGGACGCTGGCTGGGCTGGTAGTCCATCCCAACGTCGGCGCGGTGCTGATTGTGGACGGGGGCGGCGAGCAGGTCAACAATCGGGTGCTGCGCGACTTTATGAACCGCCACGACTACCCGCTGGATGAAGTTGTCCACCGCTTTGTTACTCTCACAGGCCATTTAGCGGCTGATTTGGCGGGCGGAACGGCCGTTATCAAATCCTGGCTCCCCACCGTCAACCAAACCAGCCGCACCCCACAGCCGCTGTCCGCGCTCAACATCGCCCTCCAGTGCGGCGGCTCCGATGCTTTCTCTGGCGTGTCGGGTAACCCGCTGGCCGGAGCCGTGGCGCGGGAAATCATCCGCTACGGCGGCAACGCCTCCATTGCCGAAACCGACGAGCTGATTGGGGCTGAACCCTACATGCTGCAAAAAGTGCGCGATTGGCCCACGGCACAGCGATTTTTGCACTTTATCGAACAGTTTAAGGAGCGCGTAAGCTGGCACGGCAGCAGCGCCGAGGGCAACCCATCCGGCGGCAACCGCTATCGCGGTCTCTACAACATCGCCCTCAAATCCATTGGCGCGGCCATGAAAAAAGCACCTGACCTGCGGCTCGACTACGCCATTGATTACGCCGAACCGATGCGCCACCCCGGTTTTTACTTTATGAATACCCCCGGCAACGATTTGGAAAGCATTGCTGGGCAGGTCGCAGGTGGCGCCAACGTCATTTTCTTTGTCACTGGCAACGGCTCCATCACCAATTTCCCCTTTGTCCCCACCATCAAGCTGGTCACAACCACCCTCCGCTTTGAGCGGCTGGCGCGGGAAATGGATGTCAACGCCGGAGCGTATCAAGACGGCCGTTCCATGGAATCGCTCTGTGCGGAGACGCTGGATTTGACGGTGGCGATTGCTTCCGGCCAACTGAGCCTGGGGGAAAAAGCGGGTCACGCGCAAATTTCGCTCTGGCGCAACTGGCGGCAAACGGATGGCAGCCAAACGGCCGTTCTGCTCAACGCCACCCCACCCGACGGTCAGCCCCTCCCTGCCAAAAGCCACGATTTGCTGCCGGGCAACTGGGAATGGACGGCCGTTCGCACCCCCCACGGCCCCGCCACCGACCAAGTTGGCCTTATCCTACCCACCAGCCTTTGCTCCGGCCAAATTGCCCGGCTGGGAGCGGAACATCTCAACCAGCAGGCCGACAAACACGGCCTGTCCCGCTTTGTCACCCTGGTTCACACCGAAGGGTGCGGCGTGGCGATGCCTACCGTGCGCGATCTTTACAACGAGACAATGGTCAGCTACATGACCCATCCCCTCGTTGGGCACGGCCTTTTTTTGGAGCATGGCTGCGAAAAAACCCACAACGACTACATGCGCCACCAGCTAATGGAGCGTGGCCGTGACCCAGAGCAGTTTGGCTGGGCCAGCGTGCAAGCGGACGGCGGCATCGGGGCTTCGATTGCCCACATGCGCCATTGGTTTGCGGGGCGGGAAACGGCCGTTTCTACCACTGAACAAGCGGGATTGAACGCGCTGCGATTGGGCGTGCTGGCACAAGGCGACGTACCCGACACGGTGGCACAATCGCTGGCGCAGTTGGTGCGGACGGTAGTTACGGCCGGCGGCACAGTGGTGCTGCCGCAGCGCAACAGCCTGCTCGATGGGTCGTTTTGGAGCCAGGTGAGTGAGGTTGAGGCAAAAGCAACGGTGGCATATGGGCAAACGGCCGTTTCTTCCTGCCTCCACCTCATGGACACCCCCTCCCGCCACTGGACGGAAACCCTCACAGGTTTGGCCGCTACCGGTATAGAAATCATCATTGCCTACCAGGCCAAGCGTCCCCAAGCTGCCCACCCGCTGGTGCCCGTGCTGCAAATCACACTTACCCAGCCCAGCCAACAAGCCGATTTTGACCTCGTTTTCACGGACGATCCTGACCAATGGACAACTCAACTGATGCGGCTTGTCCTCGATGCTGCCAGCCGCCGCTATACCCCTCGCCTTGCCGCGCAAAAGCTGGTTGACTTCCAGCTCACGCGGGGGCTGCTTGGGATTTCGACATAAAAAATGGAGGATTGGAGATTGGAGATTACAGAACGCAATCTCCAATCCCCAATCTCCAACCCATCTCATGACAATGCCTGAACTCATTCCTGTTCAATGGAAATTACCGCAGGGAACGGCCGTTAATCCCATCACCGCCCTCGAAGCCGAATGGACACGGCTAGAACTGGCCGCGCAAGTAGCCAGTAAACAAATTGCCATCGGCATTGGCAGCCGGGGCGTAGCTGAAATAGACACCATTGCCCGCACCCTGGTGCGACTGGTAGCCGAAAGCGGCGGCACCCCCTTTATCGTCCCTGCGATGGGCAGCCACGGCGGGGCCACCGCCAGCGGCCAAATTGAGGTGCTGGATAGCCTGGGGGTCAGCGAAGCAACGATGGGCTGCCCCATCCGCGCCACCATGGAAACGGTGGTTTTGGGGGAAACAGCGCGGGGTATCCCGGTGCATTTTGACAAATTTGCCGCTGAAGCCGACGGGTTGATTGTTGCCAACCGGGTCAAAATCCACACCGACTTCCACGGCCTGCATGAAAGCGGGGTGGTGAAAATGTTGGGGATTGGGCTGGGGAAAGAGCGCGGGGCGACGCTGCTGCACAATTTTGGCGTGGTGGGGCTGCGCGACTATATGCCGGAAGTAACGGCCGTTATTCTGCAAAAAATCAACCTCATCGCCGGCATCGCCACCGTCGAAGACGGCACTCATCGCCCCGTCCATTTGCAAGCCATGCCAGCCAGCGAATTGCTGGCCGAAGAGCAAAAACTGCTCGATCTAGCCCGCAGCTATGCCCCACGCCTGCCCGTGGCCGACCTTGATCTGCTGATTGTGGAGGAAATGGGCAAGGAAATTAGCGGCACAGGGATGGACACCAACGTGATCGGCCGTTGGCGCATTGCCGGTGAGCCGGAGCCAGAATCGCCGCGCATCCGCGCCATTGTGGTGCTAAATTTAACCGAAGCCTCGCACGGTAACTCGGTAGGCATTGGGCTGGCCGATTTCACCACCCGCCGCCTGCTGGACAAAATCAACTTTGACCATTTCACCACCAACACCTTCACCAGCGGCTTTTTAGAGCGGGGGCGACTGCCGCTGGTTTTCCCCAGCGACGAAGCGGCCATCAACGCCGCCCTCACCCACCTCTTCCGCCCCAATCCCCAAGACCGCCCCCACGCCCGCATCATGCGAATTCGCAACACGCTGGATTTGGGAACGGTGTGGGTGTCGCCAAATTTGGTTGATGAGATTGGGGATTAGAGAATTGGAGATTGGTGAAGGTTCGCAATCTCTAATCTCCAATTCTCTAATCTCCAATTACCGAATACTTCAAAAACGGCTGCACCCCCTCCCACGCCGCCCGTTCTTCCTCATTGCGAATATCTGGCACAAAACCAAAGCTAAGGTAAAGGTTGAGAGCCGCAATACGGCCGGTGGCGGTGTCGAGACGGGCGGCTTGGTGGCCGAGTTGGTGCAGGCGTTGGCAAACGGCCGTTAACAACGGTTTCGCCAATCCTTTCCTTTGGTGATCAGGGTGAATGGCAACCCAGTGGACGCGGCCAATAACGGCATCGTCCCACCACGCGGAAGCGGTGCCAACCGGCTGGCCGTTTCCGTCGAGCAGGTAAAGTTGGCGTTGGGCAAGAACGGCCGTTTCCCGCCCAAAATCCCGCCAAAACGTCTCCTCCATCAGCCGATTAAACCGATCAGCCACCGCATGAATCGCCAACCAATGCACCTCATCCCCCGGCTCATACCAGCGCCAACGATACGGCTCCGGCAAGGCAAAATCAGGAACCCCATTCAGCGTCGGCCGCACCATCGCCACCGACACGTTTTGCGCCACAATATTCATCTGGATCTATAAAGGGTAGGCTTGTATACCTGCCCGCATCGCCCCTTCTATCGTCCCATCTACTTCCTCTGCGCCGGGGAAAAACCATTCGTCTGGATCATAAAAGTTGCGGCTGTGGCGGTAAATGGCAAACTCCCATTTGTCCATGTTGCCAGTCCATTTTAGGCGGCAGACTTGATACGGCCGTTCGAGTACCCAAATTCGATGGAGATACAAATAATCTCCACGAAAGGCTACAACATAATCTCCTGACCTCTTTCCTACTTCATCTGATGTAGTCATCTTGCGGCCAAACAGCTGGGCAAAAAACGAACCACGCTTCGGAGGCAAAGGGTTGCCCTCATTGAATTTGGCAACAATAGCCTCGGCTTGCTGGCGAATTTCTGATGGAATTCCTTGTTTCCTACGAGCCATATTTTATTTCCCCTTGATCATTCAGCCAGCAACACCAACGACAGCGTATCCGCCACCATCGCCGGTTTGTCCTCCCCCTCAATCTCCACCGTATTGCGTGTCTTAAGCAGCACCCGCCCTTTCCCCTTTGGCTCCACTGCCAGCAGCGTGACGCGGTTGCGAATACGCGAACCCACCTTCACCGGAGACAGAAAACGAACATAATCAGCCCCATAGTTAAACACCTGCAAAACCCCCGCCGGAATAATCCCCATTTCCCCATTAAACTTGGGCAGCAGCGACAGCGTGAGAAAGCCGTGGGCAATGGTTGCCCCCGACGGGCTAAACGCCTTCGCCTTCTCAACGTCTACATGAATCCACTGATGATCTTCGGTGCAGTCGGCAAACTGGTTGATGCGCTCCTGGTCAATCAACACCCAATCCGATACCCCCACTTCCTTTCCCACAAACTCCTGAATGTTTTCAAATGTATAAGTTGACATACCTTCCTCACAAGGCCACTAGTAACCACCTGGTCGCTGATGACCAATTACAATAAGTTATCGTTTGTTACTAACTTAGCGATTTAGAAGTTCAACTTCTTCCGAGAAGTTGAACTTCTTGCCGAACTTATTTCCAAACGATTACTAAGTTCTGACTTAGAGTTCTATCAAAGATAACTTTGGCGTTTCAAGATTGGTTCAATCTCCAAGATTGAACCAATCTTACCAAGTTCAAAATGGACAAACCCTTAATCAAGCGTCTCGCGCAGAGCAACCAACCTGGCTACATAGTCAGCAGCAAGATTATGTTCGCTTGCTCCCGCAATCATCCAATCAACATACCGCTTGGCTGGCTTGTATGGCCCACTTGGATTGGCAACGCGATAGAGATCACCATGATGCCACTGCCCATCTTCCCCCATCACCAAAAAGGTCTCGCGGGTATAGATCCCCTCAGGCACATTTTCCAAAATGTCGAGTGCCTCGATTTCTGCTTGATCAATATCGTAAAGAATGCCGTGAATGAGTTCCCCCGGTGTCTCGATAATGCTGCTGATGCCACCCTGTAGATCGGTTGAAAAGCGGCGAAATTCGAGGCGATAGTTAGGAATGTAAATACGCATGATAAATTTTGCGCTGGGACAATAATCCCGGAGGTAAGCCGTGAACATATTCGAGCCGTAAGCAATGTAGTTCATCTTTCTTCCCTGTTTAAGTAAAAAGAAGGCGGAAACAGCGTCTCCTCTGAACGACGCTGATAATCGCGCTGGGGATAAGCAGAACGCATCTTTTCAAAATAAGCTTGCGCCTGCTGACGCATCTCCGCCATGTCCAGGCCGGGTATCTGGCCGTCTTTGACAATCGTGCGCCCATCAACAATCACATCACGGATATTACGGCCGTTTCCCATCATGACCAACGTGCGAATCGGATCATCAATAGGCCCCAACCGATAATCACTTAGGTCAATGACAACAATATCTGCTTTGGCTCCCGCTGCAAGCCTGCCCAAATCATCCCGCCCCAGTGCTTTTGCCCCACCCAGCGTTGCCGCCCGAAACATATCCGCCGCTTGATGGGCATCCTGTCTACCCTCGGCCAAGTTGCCAGCCATCAGCCCCGTCTCCATCACGCGGATCATGTCAGGTGGAAACGTGTCGCTGCCCATTGCCAGATTAATCCCCGCCTTTTGATAGCGGCGAAATGAATGAAGGGCTTTCCCAGATCGGGCAAACACCAGCGGGCAATGGATGACAGACGTGCCTGATTTTGCCAATATCTCTAGCTCACTCAATGATTGCGGATCGGGACGCTCTTTATTGAGGTAGATGGCATGGGGGATAAGCACCTTCGGATTGAGCAAGTCAAGCTCCTGCAACAGTTGGATCGCCGTTTTCCCATACCATTGCTGCAAGAACCTTCCTTCCACCTCGCCCTGCAAGCAATGCAGCCGAATCAAGCAATCAAGCTCCTCGGCCGCCGCCTTTGTTTGGCGCAATAGCTCTAGCGTAACTGTCTCAATACGTGCCGGTAACAAACAGCCTGTCACGCGCCCCTCCGCCGCACCGTCAAATGTTTTGACAAAACGAATGGCATCGCGCAAGCCGCGCTCCCCTTCTGCCTCATTCCAGAGAACATCTCGGCGGCCGTCTTGATGCACAACGTTGACCCCCGACCGATAGCTAAGACCCAGGTAAGCCCGCAAGCCTAGCTCAGCCACAATGTCCACCACATCGGCAAACTCATCATAGGTTTCACACCAGGCTTTGTACTGTTCGCCGGCAATTGGCATAAAGGTTGTTACGCCATTGAGCGCAAGCTGACTCAGCGCATACCGATGCTTAAAAGCCTCTTCCTCGCGGGAAAACAAATCATGCCGACGGTTGCGGAAATAGTCGGACGACCACTGCAGCCCCAGGCTGATTTCTGGCGACACCCACGTATCGAGAATCCCGTGATCAATGTCGGCCAGCGCATCTAGGTCAATGAAACCAGGGCTGATAATCGCTAATCCGACATCAATCGTTTGGTCAACGGCGTGGGGATAATGGTGTCCCACAAATTCGATGCGGTCATCTTGGTAAACCAGTTCTCCATTATGATAGATAACATGGTCGTTGCCCTCATAGCCGATGACATAGGCAGCAGTTAGTTTTGTTTTCATCACCTGGGTTCTCCCAATTTTTGCCCTTAATTGTACACTTGAAAGGCTATTCGTAGACCAGTTTGTATGAAAAGGGTAAACAAGTGGGGCAAACGGCCGTTTCTCTGCTATACTCCCAACTTGTTTGTGCCTCTGCGGAGCCAAACAACCTTATTATTTTGACACAACAGCCCAATACAGGGCTGCATCCATAGCGAGCTAAGCAGACAACTTGGCTCAAACGCCAAGGAGTATGCTTTCGTGAGTTTTTCCGAATTTTCTTTCGATGCGCGTGTGCAGGCCGGCATTCAAGCCGCCGGTTATGAAACACCCACCCCCATTCAACAACAAGCCATTCCCGCCATTCTGGCTGGGCAAGATGTGCTAGGGCTGGCGCAAACCGGCACCGGCAAAACGGCCGCTTTTATGCTGCCCATTTTGCAGCGGCTGACAACCGGCCCACTGCGCCGCGTCCGCGCCCTGGTCGTTGCCCCCACCCGCGAACTGGCCGAACAGATTCACCAGGCAACGGCCGTTCTTGCCAAACAAACCCGCATCCGCAGCGTTCCCATCTACGGCGGCGTGGGCAAAGGCGCCCAACTCGATGCCCTCAAACGGGGCGTTGAAATCGTCATCGCCTGCCCCGGCCGCCTGCTCGACCACATCAAAGAAGGCAACATAGACCTTTCCCAAGTCGAAGTGTTGGTGCTGGACGAAGCCGACCGCATGTGCGACATGGGCTTTTTGCCCGACATTCGCCGCATTTTGAAGCATGTCCCCAACCGGCAGCAAACCCTTTTCTTCTCCGCCACCATGCCCGATGACATCCGCACGCTGGCAAGCGACATCCTCAAAAACCCGACCACCGTCCAAATCGGCCTGATTGCCCCGGCCAAAACCGTCTCCCACGCCCTCTATCCCGTGCCAGACCAGAAGCAAAAAACCGACATGCTGCTGACCATGCTGGATCAGTTTGCCACCAGCCGCGTCATCATTTTTACCCGCACCAAGCACCGGGCGCGGAATTTGGCGCAAAAGCTGGACAAAGTTGGCTACCGGGCGGCGGCGTTGCAGGGCAACATGACGCAAAACCGGCGGCAGGAAGCAATTGATGGGTTCCGCAAGGGGAAATATGATCTGCTGGTCGCCACCGACATTGCCGCACGAGGGATTGACGTGTCAGACATTTCCCACGTCATCAACTACGACATGCCCGACACGGTGGATGCCTACACCCACCGCATTGGCCGCACCGGTCGCGCCGAGGAAAGTGGCGAGGCGTTTACGCTGGCCGTGGCCGATGATGCGGCGATGGTGCGCGAAATTGAGAAGGTGTTGAAAACGCGGCTGGAGCTGCGCCGCCTGCCGGACTTCAATTATGGGGATTTTGTGCCGGAACAGCAGTTCCCACAGCGGGGGCCGGTGCAGTCTGCACAACCGCGTGGTGGCAATGGGAGAAACGGCCGTTCTTCTCAACCCCAAAACTCCCATCGCAACGACCGAGGCAACGGAAACGGCCGTTGGCGCTCCCCCAAGCCCCAAGCCACCCCCCAAAGAAAGCCCAATAATCGTTAGAGATTGGGGATTGGAGATTCAATAATCTCCAATCCCCAATCTCCCAATCTCCACTCATCCCGGCCAATCCGCCCCATCATAATATCGCGTTCCCCGATGCCCTTGGCGTGGAATCGGCAACTCCAGCCGTTCACCAGGACATGCCACCATAATCAGCGTGCGCGGCTTGCCTGAATCCGGGTTTACCGCGCCGGGAATCAATTCTTTGATTTTGACACGGCCAATAAGCCGGTCGTTAAAAATAGTGTAAACATAGTCGCCCACGTTTAGGCGCGACGGCTTCCCTGCCATGTGAAACTCAAATTCACACAGGCTGCCGTCATACAACGCTACGGCCGCTTCCTCACCTCGGCCGGCGGGAATTGTTTTTGTGATGCCAAAACTCATGAATCATTCCTCGCATAAATAGAGATTGGAGATTAGAGATTGGAAGAGTAAACCCCCTAATCTCCAATCCCCAATCTCCTTTTGCAAAATGCTAATGGATGCCCTTCTCCCTCTATTGCAGCCCCGCCTTCACCAACGCCTCCAACCAATCCACCGTTGCCACAATGTCGCTCAGATGCCCCATTTCAAACGGGGTATGGGTATAGCGCGTGGGGAAAGCTACCAGCGCCGACGGAATATCAGCCTTCATAAACGCCGCTCCATCGCTGCCAAAAGAGCCAAAAACGGCGTGCTGAATGGGTATATCGGCCTGCTTTGCCACCTGCTCTAATTGCTGCGTCAAGGCATAATCATAATGCACCAGCGAATCCTTATGCACTAGCATGGGGCCACCCCCCAGCCGCACCGGCACCGCCAGCGGATCCACGCCGGGAATGTCGCTGGTTAGCCCCACTTCGATGGCAATCGCCGCATCAAATCGCTCATGGGCAGCCAGCGCATAAGCACCAATTAGCCCCACTTCCTCCTGCACGGTGCAGGCCAGCGTCAGCGTGCAGCGCAGGTCGGCGGGGTCAAGGCGGCGCAGCAGTTCAGTCAAAATTGCCAGCGGCACTCGGTCATCCAGCGCCTTGCCCACCACTTTTTGCCCAAATTGGGTCGTGGTAGCTTCCCAGATGACCCGCGTGCCGGGGGTTACGCCCCGCGCCACCAGCTCCGCTGCCGGCAAACCCGTGTCTACCCAGAAATCGTTCCAGGTTTGGGCGTTGGGTTCGGGCAGGGCTATTGACGCAAGGTGGCCGGTGACGGAAGCGATCACGCCGGGAATTTCGCCAGAACGCGCCAGCACGCGCACGCGCTGGCCGATGGTGAAGGCGTTGCGGAAACTGTGGTTATATTGCCACCCCTGCCCGTTTGCCAGCAGCAAAAAGCCGCCAGGGTGGATGGCGCGGACAAGGTAAGTGAGTTCGTCGGCGTGGGCAGCGAGGAGGAGGCGCGGGCCGCTGCCACCGACGCGGGCAAGGACGTTACCAACGGCCGTTCTTTCCGTCACCGCCCCCGCATCCCGCCACAACCCCTCAAGCGCATCCAGCACGATCCTTTCCTGCCCCACAGGGCCGCTCAGTTCGGTTAACGTTTTGATGAGATCAAACATGGGGAAAAGGGCAGGTAACAAGTGGCAAGTTGCAAGTCGTGTGTTCAAGCAAACTTGCCACCTGCCACTTGTTACCTGCAGTTAGTCAAACATAATCACCGAGCGCAGCGTTTCGCCGCGCTTCATGGCATCAAAGGCGGCTTCGGTTTCGTCAAGGGTGATGCGACGGCTGACGAGGCCATCGAGGTCAAGCTTGCCCTGCTGGTACCAGTCGGCCAAAATGGGGAAGTCGCGGGCGGGGATGCAGTTGCCATACCAGGAAACGGTCAGGCTGCCGCCGAGGTCGAAAAAGCGCTGGATGTCAATATCAAGCCGGGGGCCGGGGCCGGGTACGCCGATGAGGACGCAATTGCCAGCCAGGTCGCGGCAGAAGAGGGCTTGTTCGAGCGTTTGGCTAATGCCAACGGCTTCAAAGGAGTGGTTGACCCCGTTGCCGCCAGTGAGCCGCTTAATTTCAGCAACAGGCTCCACTTCGCTGGCGTTGACGGTGTGGGTTGCGCCAAATCCTTTGGCCCATTCCAGCTTTTGCGGGTCTAGGTCTACGGCAATGATTTTGGTGGCTCCGGCAATTTTTGCCCCTTGGATAACGCTGTCGCCTACGCCACCGCAGCCAAAAACGGCTACGCTGTCGCCCTGGCGCACGCGGGCGGAGTAGAGAGCCGCGCCGATGCCGGTCATGACCCCGCAGCCGATGAGCGACATGGGGGCAGGGTCGAGGGCGGGGTCGTAGGTGACGCACTGGACTTCGTGGACGAGGGTGTGGGTGCAGAAGGTGCCGATGCCGAGAGCGGCATTGAGAACGCCGCCGTTTGTGTCGCGCATTTTGCCTTCGGCGTGGTGGCTGTTGGCGCAATAGTTGTGTTCGCCCTTCAGGCAGAAGCGACATTCACCGCAGGGGGCGCGCCAGTTAAGCATCACATGGTCGCCGACTTGGACGCGGGTAACGGCCGTTCCGACCTGTTCCACCACCCCTGCTCCTTCATGCCCCAGCAAAAAGGGGAAGCCATCGGTGCCATAGGTGCCAGTTTTGAGGCCGAGGTCGGTGTGGCACACGCCAGAGGCCAGAATACGGACGACCACATCGCGGGGGCCGGGATCATCCAGAACAAAATCTTCGATGGAAACGGGGGCGGCGGGAACGCGGGCAATGGCACCGCGAGCTTGGATAGGCATATAGTTTACTCCTTAATGGGACGCGGACGAACACGGACGAACGCGGATGAATGGGAAATTTCAACGGTGTGTCGCGGTTCGTGTTGTCTCCTGTGGATAATTTGGTAGAAACGGGGTGATTTTGACGCAAACGGCCGTTGCTGTCAATTTTGCAGCATGAAACATGAGAAAATAGGACGCAGATTTACCTGATGCACCGGATCAGGAAGATCAGGTAAATCTGCGCCCTACTTACGAAGGAGGCAAGTGGTGAAGTTAAAACGACATGAACAAAACCCGATTCTGCTGCCCGATTTAACGTCGCCGTGGCAGTGTGCCAACGTGTTTAACCCGTCGGTGATTTACCACAACG
>JAGQGA010000969.1 GCA_020432595.1 Anaerolineales bacterium
CGTCGTCGGCTGTATCATTGGGCATGATTTCAGATGGTGTGGCTTCGCTCTCAACGGCCGTTTCTTCCTCCACCACTACCCCACCAGTGCCGCTTTCTTCCTGCACAGGTGCCTCGCCCGTCTCTAAAATAGGCAGCGACACCTGATGTCCACCCCAATCACCCAAAAAAGCTGGCACGACGCGGCTAGTCACAAACGGCCGTACCGCCCACACCACCAAAATCGTCCCCAACAGCACCCCCACCAACACCCCAAACCGCAACCATTCTCCCCGTGTTTCATCGTGTTGTTCTCTTGTTTCTTCCATAACCTTCTCCGAAACAGTAAACAGTAAACAGTAATCGGTAATCAGTGGTATGTACTGATTACCGATTACTGGTCACTGATTACCGATCACCGCTTCCAACGGCCGTTCCGCCGACAATTCCTGCGCCAGCAGCCAATCAATCACCGGCTGCCGCCAATCCACGCTCGTATTGTAAGCATTCGGGTCATAGACCGCCAACACCCCGTAATTATCCCCACCCGCATACATAAAATCATTCACCAAAATGTGGTAAATCTTTTCCGGGTCCACAATTTCCCCCGTGCGCGTCAGCGTGAGCTGCCCCTGCACCCTGTCCAGCCCGCCAATCGCCGCTTCACCATCGGCCAGCATAAACAG
>JAGQGA010000970.1 GCA_020432595.1 Anaerolineales bacterium
GGATCCCCTATGACCATCAGGTGGGGCAAACAGGCAAGACGGTCAGCCCTGATCTCTATATCGCCAACGGCATTAGCGGTGCGATTCAGCACCAAGCCGGGATGCGTACCTCAAAGATCATTGTTGCTATCAACAAAGATGGCGAGGCTCCCATTTTCAAATTGGCTCACTATGGGATTGTGGACGACCTGTTTAAGGTTTTGCCCGCCCTAACGGCCGAATTTAAGAAGCGGCTGTAACGATTCATTCACAATTAGCTTTGTGATTCAGAAATTGGAGATTAGAGATTGGAGATTATGAACCTTCACCAATCTCCAATCTCCAATCTCGTAGGGCATATTTATCGCCGCTTCCCCGGTTTCCCCCGCGTTTTCACCCCGCCCCGATAGCTAGGCACTTCCAGCAGGAAAAATGTACAGCGACTGCCGTCCAGCATTCGCGTTGCCAAACGCGGGTCAAGCTCGTCTACGGGCGTGGCGGTGGTAATGACGGTGGGCAGGCGGGCATTGTAGCGGTAATTAAACAGTTGATACAGCTTCTCCCGCGCCCAGGCCGTGGCACTTTCCGTCCCTAAATCATCTAAAACCAAAATCGGAGCCGTCTTGACCTCATCAAATCGCTTGTCCAGCCGAATGTTGCTGGAGGGGTTGAAGGCGGCGCGGAG
>JAGQGA010000971.1 GCA_020432595.1 Anaerolineales bacterium
TGCCACGCTCACGAGCGGGAGATCATTTGGCTGGGCAACTTTTGCGGAGCGGCACCAGCCCTGCTGCCCATTATGCTGAAGCACGGGGCGCAGAAAGCCTCAATGATTTTATCCACAAGCTCAAACTGTGTGTAAAAGAACTCAACGAGTCGCGGATTTGGCTCAAAATTATTCTTGGCAGCAACATGCCAGCCACAGCCAATTTGCCCAGCGTGTTTAGTGAATGTGATGAGCTATGCCGCATCATCCATGCCAGCATCAGAACCGCCAAAAATAAACAAAGGCCTCGCCCATGACACCAATTCCCAATTCCCAATTCCCAATTCCCAATTCCCAATTGGAAAATCCCAACATCACCTGGGCCGTCACCTTTGTCAACGAACTGGCGCGGGCGGGGTTAACGGCCGTTTGTATCGCCCCCGGTTCCCGTTCTACCCCCCTGACGCTGGCATTCGATGCCCACCCCCACATCAAGGTGTATTTGCACCTGGACGAACGGAGCGCCGCTTTTTTTGCTCTGGGGCTGGCGCTGGAAAGCGACCGCCCCGTGGCACTGGTTTGCACCTCCGGCACCGCCACCGCCAACTTTTATCCGGCTATCATCGAAGCCCATATGTCGCAGGTGCCGCTGCTGGTGCTGAGTACGGATCGGCCGCCGGAATT
>JAGQGA010000972.1 GCA_020432595.1 Anaerolineales bacterium
GTGTTCGTTGACCCCCATCTCGGCTCCCCACATCCAGAATGGTTTGGCGAGGAGGACAGCGTGGGTGTGGGCGGCTTGGGGAATAGTGATGTAGGTGCATGGCACCTGGCTGCCGGCCGGATGGTCGGCGGCGGGAACGTGGAGCAGATGATGAGCCTCATTGGGTTCGCGGTCGGAGTTTTTGCCAAAAATGGTGCTGCCGTCGGCGGTGACGGCTCCGGTGGCGACAACTGTATCACACATGGTTTACCTCGCTTCTTGACCAACAGATAGAAGGTTGTTAAGCTCCATTTTGATTGATTTGGTCAGTTTGTGCAACGTGAAGCAAAAATAGGACGCTGATTTTCCTGATTTTCCTGATTTAGGTGAATGTCGTTTTACATCTGCTTTACATGCAGGAAAATCTGTGTTCTAGCTGCATTTAGGAAAGATCATGAGAAAGGGTTTGTTTGTTTTGCTATTGCTGTTGGGGGGCTGCCAGCCGAGTCCGATTGAGGTAACGCCTACGCCGGAGCTGGTTGTGACGAGTATGTTTGAGGGGTTTGGGGCGGTGGAGGAGGCAGAAACGGCCGTTTCCACGCCCACCGCACTCCCCATTTTGCCCACCCAAGCGGTTGCCGAGGAAGAAACGGCCGTTTCCGCCAGCAACACCATCCGCGAAAT
>JAGQGA010000973.1 GCA_020432595.1 Anaerolineales bacterium
TTTTCCCACGCCTTTGACCGAAATTCCCACACCACCTCATGGCTGCCCCCTAGCACAAACACCCCACGAAAAATGGCGTTAGCGGTAACGGAAACGGCCGTTTCTCCATCCACCGTTACCTCCCACCCCGGATACATCGCATCGGTTAACAAAAGCAGGCTGGGCTGCTCACCCGCCGTTTCAATAACCACTCGCTCCGGCGCATAGGCCGTGATGGTAGCCGTAGGTTGCTCGCCTCCCGGCGCAGGGGGGGCATTTACTGTGTCAATAACGGCCGTTTTCCCCACATCCACCCCCTGCAACAACGCCAAAACCTCATCCGCGTTCGTCCCCGTTTGTCCGCGTCCTATTGCCCGCCAATCCGTCAGCGCCAGCACGCGGGGCAGCACGTCCAAATTCTCATAAATCTTCACGTCCCCCGAATGAATCAGCCGGTAGTTGCCCAACACCAGCGGCTGAAACGCCCCATCGCGGCTATCTACCAGCGTCAGCCCCGCCACCGACCACGCCTGGCTACAATTAAGGCAGCCCCGCAGCACAATTTCGGCCAATTCTGCTGGCTTTGGCAAAACCACCCGCTGCCAATCCTCGCCTGCCTGTTCCGGCACCAACTGCCAAACGTCCCCCGCCATCGTTGTCACCTGCACCTCGCCTGGGTCGCCA
>JAGQGA010000974.1 GCA_020432595.1 Anaerolineales bacterium
GCTTGGAGATACCCAGGGAGTAGAGCACGGCTGATGCAGGAAACGGCCGTTTCTGCCCCCCATTGCGCCACCGCTTGCAGCAGCCCCAACTGTGGCGGCCCCGCTGTCACCAGCAGCAGCCCCGGCCACGCGCCCGCATCCTTGGTCAACGCCACGCCGCGCTGTGTCGCCACCGTGCCGTCCAGCCAAAAAACCGCCTGCAATTCATCGCCCAGCATCTCTGCCAGCTTCTTTACGCCACGTTTCAACTCGTTGTGCATGGGAGGATTATAAAGAATTTGGACAGGATTAACACGGGTTTTGGGCAAATAATTTCACGCAAAGGCGCAAAGGCGCAAAGAAAACGCCTACGCTTTGCGTCTTCGCGCCTTTGCGTGCTCCTCTTTATCACCTATCCCCTTCGCGGCTGGTGGCAAAGGGGTGTATAATGAGGCCATTATGAGACGCGGGAGAGTGTATGCGTATTTTTATCACCGGAGCCACAGGCTTTGCCGGGTCACATTTGGTTGACAACTTGCTCGCTGAAGGCCACCAGCTTTTTGCGCTGGTGCGCTCTGTGCGGCCTAGCTTGCCGCAACACCCCAATTTTCAGCCGCTGGTGGGGGATTTGCTCGATGTGGCAGCGTTGAAAACGGCCGTTTTTGCCGCCCAACCCGACATCAT
>JAGQGA010000975.1 GCA_020432595.1 Anaerolineales bacterium
CTTCTCTGCCGGCCGATATTGACGTACAAACCGTTAACGCCATTAAAGACCGTGACGATGTGTTTGTCATTGACGTGCGCGAGCAGTGGGAATACGATGAAGGCCACATTCCCAACATCACCCTGATGCCGATGGGCGAAATTGCCAGCCGTCTGAGTGAAATCCCTACCGATAAGGAAGTGGTTGTCACCTGCCGCAGCGGCAATCGCAGCAGCCAGGTCGCCACCTTCTTGCGTGACCAGGGGTTTACCAATGTCCATAACATGGAGGGCGGTATTTTGGCCTGGCAGCAGGCTGGCTTGCCGGTGGAATAATTTAGGAATGCACGGTAGAGACGCAAAATTTTGCGTCTCTACCCCATGTTTATGGATAAAATCCGCATTCTGGTAGCCGATGATCATATTGTGGTGCGACGGGGGCTGGTTTTTGTGTTGCAACAAGAGCCTGATTTTGTGGTGGTGGGGGAGGCGCAAGATGGGGCGATGGCGGTCAGTATGATTTTTGACTCCGTTCCCCACGTTGCGCTGCTGGATTGGAAGATGCCGCTGATGGATGGGCTGGAGGCGGCGCGAAAAATTAAGGAGAATATGGCTTCGGTGCGGACGTTGGTATTGTCGGGAATGCCGGTGGAAACGGCCGTTCTCGATGCCCTCAACCACGGTG
>JAGQGA010000976.1 GCA_020432595.1 Anaerolineales bacterium
TTGGGTTTCGTGGACGATGCAGAAACATTGGCCGAGGGGTGGGAGGCGGAGGGGTTTGTGCGGGTGGCGGGGCGGCTGGTACAGCCGTGGCAGGTGCAGGTGGTGCTGTTTACGGCAGAGGGGGTGAGCGTGCTGCCGGTGTTGGTAGAGGGGGGGAAAACGGCCGTTTTCACCATCACCGCCGCTACCTACACCCGCCCCCCCGTTCTCATCATCGCCGCCTCCGCCCCGCAAACGCTGGAGCTTGCCAGTTATCAACTGTTGGTGCGTTGATAGCCTGACAAAAATGAGATTGGAGGTAGGAGATTATGAACCCTCATCAATCTCCAATCTCCACGCTGGCTACGGCATTCGTGCGCCGCGTGCCGCAATAAACAGGTTGTACCAATCCTGCCGAGATAAAGTAATGTTGTCGGCCTGGCAGCTTGCCACAATGCGCTCTGGGCGCAGCGTGCCGATGATGGGCTGGATGCCGGCCGGATGGCGCAACAGCCAGGCAAACCCAATCGCTTCCGGGGTGGTGGCGTGTTTTTCCGCCAGTTCAGCAATTAGCCGCGCTGTTTCCTTTACATTGTCGGGCGCATCGTCGGCCGGACTGAACAGTTGCCCACCGGCAATGGGCGACCACGCTTGGATGGTAATGTCGTGGACGCGACAATAGTC
>JAGQGA010000977.1 GCA_020432595.1 Anaerolineales bacterium
CCTTTTCAAGTTGTTGCTTATGAAGCTGAGATTGAGGAAAACAGGCCTAGACGCTTGCGCGGGGGCGCGTTCTTCAACGATCTGAGGTACGGCCGCGCCGCGTGCCGGCTCGGCGACCTTCCCGACGTCAGGGGCAGCAGCATTGGGTTCCGGGTTGCCGAACATCTCTCCATTTCTGGTTTCTGATTACTGAATACTGATTTCTGTTCTTTTCTGTTTTCTAAAAATCCTTCCCAAAAAGTAATTGTCAGCTAAGATTGAGTCTCGCTTAAATTCTCTGCGCCGATAGGCGCAGAGATCGCCCAAAATTTTTGTAGGGCAATTTTGCAAAATTGCCCTGAAATCAGGAATTTGTGTGAAAACTTTCAAAAATCTTTATCCGCAAATCACCTCGTTTGCTAATTTGGACGATGCCTGGCGCAAAGCCCGCAAAGGCAAGCGGCAAAAGCCAGCCGTCGCCGCTTTTGAATTCAACGCCGAAAGTGAACTGTTCCAGCTTCAACGGGAATTGCAAGATAAAACATATCGCCCTGGCCCCTACCGCAACTTTTTCATTCAAGACAGCAAAAAACGCAAAATCAGCGCCGCCCCGTTTCGGGATCGCGTGGTGCATCATGCACTGTGCAACGTCCTGGAACCGCTTTACGAACCCAAGTTTATTTT
>JAGQGA010000978.1 GCA_020432595.1 Anaerolineales bacterium
TCTTGTGGCGTTCTCTGGCTATTGGTTTATGTCCAAATCCCTCATGGGAGCCAACGGCCGTTCTGACTGCAGATGAAACAACAGGCCTTAAATCGTGGGCTATCGTCCAAATCCCTCATGGGAGCCAACGGCCGTTCTGACAAATCACTTTATTAGGAGGACGAAATGCCAATATTTGTCCAAATCCCTCATGGGAGCCAACTGCCGTTCTGACTTTCGCTAAGCAAAAATCACTTTATGCTTGCTGAAAGTCCAAATCCCTCATGGGAGCCAACGGCCGTTCTGACCAATTGAAGTCGCTGATTGCAATGATCGCGGGATTGGGGGTCCAAATCCCTCATGGGAGCCAACGGCCGTTCTGACGCCTCAGATATTGAAACGTTATGGGCAAGAATGAGAGTCCAAATCCCTCATGGGAGCCAACGGCCGTTCTGACGTTTCGACTTGTCTGCAGACAATGGAAGTATGTTGGTCCAAATCCCTCATGGGAGCCAACGGCCGTTCTGACATATCTGGAACTTGCTTGTAAATGGACCACGATTTCGTCCAAATCCCTCATGGGAGCCAACGGCCGTTCTGACGGCATTCGGCCTTGCATAGTCCAGAGGAGGCCAAAATTTCCAAATCCCTAATGGAAGCCAACGGCCGTTCTGACAGGGTGT
>JAGQGA010000097.1 GCA_020432595.1 Anaerolineales bacterium
TCGGGTGCTGCATGGTTGTCGTGACCAAGCTTTTTCCCTCATCGCTTTATCTCAATGTGATTTAGGTCAATTCAACACTGCTTACATTGAACGGCTAAATGCCACTTTCCGCGCACGGATGCCCTCCTTGAATCGGCGCACCCGTCATTTGGCACGCACCTTGTCTCGCATTGAAGTTGAGCTGTTTTGGTCGGGTGTCGTTTACAATTTTTGTACGATTCACACCAGTTTAGGAGCGACTCCGGCTATGGCAGCCGCTTTAACTGACCATGTTTGGTCTATTCAGGAGTTATTGTGCTTCAAATTACCCGACCCTCTTCTACACGATGCTCTCTGAACCTACCGGAGACATTCATCAAGATCAAAAAACAATTGAAAAATATACCAACCTAACAGGCGATCACTTACAGGCATTTTGTGCATCAGTAGAGTTTGTTGATAGTGAAGGAGATTATAATGTTCAGCGAGAGGAACTTCGTCTAGAGCTTTCTTCAATTCTTGCCGGAACTGTTGATGATCCCCAGATCGCAAACATTGTCGCGTTGGTGAGAGCAAAAGTGATGCCTGATTCTGACGGGCAAATTGTTCGTGAAGAAGTGCTAATGCGTTTTGGTGTCACTTCCGATAGAGAGTTATTTCCCGCCCCGCCTGAATTTGGGGATTTAGGCGATGTCATTAAGCGTGAGCAACATGAGCTTCTTGTAAATAGCATTTTTAAAGAATCAACTCCTCTGATAATCCATGCTGGCGGCGGTGTTGGTAAATCGGTTGTGGGGCGTCAATTGGCAAAATCATTGCCAGTTGGTTCTTTAGGAATCGTTTATGACTGTTTTGGTGGGGGTAAATATCGCAATCGAAGCGAAACACGACACAGACATCGTGATGGGCTTGTCCAAATAGCCAATGAGTTGGCAACTTATGGATTATGTTCTCCCCTAATCGCTGGCTCTGCTCTAGAAGATCAAATAATGCGACAGTTTTTATCACGCCTTCAAACTGCTGTCTTGACACTGAGAAAAACGTACACAAAAGCAATTCTGATTATATTTATTGACGCGGCAGATAATGCCGAAATGGCTGCACAAGAGTTTAGCCAAAGTTGCTTTGTTCATGAGTTATTGCGCGAGACAATGCCCGAAGGGTGTAGATTAGTGATGCTTTGTAGAACCGAGCGGATCCATTTGCTGCAACCAACCCATTTGGTCCGTCAAATTCAGTTAGACTCCTTCTCTCAACAAGAGACGTTCACTTTACTAAAACAGCATGACCCAACTGTTACACAAGACGATGCTCTGGAATTTCATAGATTGACAAGCGGTAATCCACGTGTGCAGGCGAATGCCTTGGATATAGGTAGCAAAGATATTGCGCTGATTCTTACGGAGCTCGGACCTGCCGGCACCACAGTCAAAGATCAAATTGCAGCGCAATTAAATTCTGCGGTTGAGACCTTGAAAGATCAATTCCCAATTGATTATCAAAGTAGTATTGATGCTATTTGTATTGGCTTAGCAGCTTTACCTCCCTTTATTCCTTTAAAAGTGCTTGCAGCAGCAGCTAATGTAAGCCAAGATGCAGTTAAGAGTTTCGTTGCAGACTTGGGTCGCCCTCTTTGGCTTTCGGATATGTCTGTACAGTTTCGAGATGAGCCAACTGAAACTTGGTTTCGAGAACAATTTTCGGCGACTGCAGAGCAGATTGCCAAGTATGTGGTGCGACTCGAACCACTAGCGCAAACATATTCCTACGTTGCAGAGACCCTGCCTTCATTATTATTGCAGGCTGAAAAATATGAAGATTTGGTTGAGTTAGCCCTTTCTGATGAATTGCTACCAAATAATCCGATTGATAAACGGAATGTTAGGATTTATCGGCTACAATTTGCTTTTAAAGCCGCTCTAAACCTGAGAAGATTTGCAAACGCAATGAAGTTGGCATTGCGTGCTGGAGAAGAGGTTGCTGGAGATAAGAGGCAACTAGAAATTCTTGCCCAAAATACTGACTTGATTGCACCGTTACAAAGCCCTCAACGTGTCCAAGAACTAGCTTTTCGTCAATTATTACGCGGCGAATGGGACGGTTCACAAAATGTCTATTCGGCAGCTTTGTTGTCATCTGTTGACGATTTTAAGGGTGAAGCCAGAGGCTATTTAAGAGCCGCAGAAAATTGGCTTCATTTATATATTCAAGAGCGAGACAAAAATAAGGACGCGCATCATCAAGATTTGTTACAAATTGACCATTTAGTCGAGCTGGCTTTTGCTCACTACAATCTTTTTGGGGTGGAAGGAGTGGTCGGTTTTATTGTTCGCTGGCGACCACCGCATGTTGTTTATTATATTGCTAGCCTATTCATTAGGAAATTGGTTGATGCGGGGCATTTTGATGTAATTGACCAAATAAGTCAAAGTGGCTCTCGTAATCAATATTTGATGATTGCTGTAGCGTATGAATTAGGCAAAGTAGGGCGGTTTCCAAGTTCGGATTCTTTGCATGACTGCCTGAGCTTGCTCACTACCAAAAGATCTCGCATTAAAAAGCCGCGCTATTATTCTTACGATGATACGATCCCTTTAGCTCTTGTCTCTTTTGCGGAAGCTTGTGCTGCAAGAGGATTGTCCAGACGACAAATTTTACGAGTGCTTAAACATTACTTCCCTGAAAGAGCTTCTAAGTCTGTGTCTGGTCCGTACCAAGAAAAAGAGCGTAGCTGCTATTTGCGTGCTGTAGCCCTAAAATCTGCGCTTTCTGATCATTTAGAATTGAATTGGGAAGACTTGCTTCCGAAAGAACTGGAAAAAAACAAGCAAATGCCTCAGCATGACCCAAAGGTAAGAGATTTTAAAGAGGTCGTTGGCGGAATGCTCCCGTGGTATTTGCTTCGGGCTCGGTTGCTAACTGATGGTATCGGAAATGTGTTTGAAGCTATTGATGTAGCAAAGCAGCAGTCTGCAAAAGCACGGGAGAGTATAAGTAGAGATTCCGATGCTCTCCCACATGAAATATCGCATGTGCTGGTTGGTATTTTGGCAATATATCCTAGCAAAGATGCCGTTCAAATGCGTAGATTTTTTAGTGACTTCTTGCAAGAAGGGAAGCAAGTACGCATCCAAGATCGGTTGCAAGCTGTTCGAGTCGCCTCTCGCTCTGAAAGCCTTGCTGAAATTAGACGAGACCTCGAACAGGTTGCTTGTGATGCTATTACTTTAGCTACCAACGAAAGACCCGAGATAAAAGCTGAGTGGTTTATTGAGTTAGCGCGTGCAGTGTTTCCTGTTGATCCAGGTGATGCTGCAGTTTATTTCGATTTGGCGATTGAAGCCGTTTCTAAGTTTGGCGATGAGATTGCAGAGCGATGGGAAGCAGTTGCTTCAATAGCAAATAGGGTTGCTGAAGGCGAGCATGTATCACCAGAAATGGCATATCGTTATATACGTTGTGCAGAGTTGATTGGCGACAACGTTGACCGAGAAAAGTACTTTGCTCGAAACAACGCTCTCAAAATCGCCGTTAGGTTGTTGCCCTCAGCCGCTTTTGCTGCTTTTAGTCGCTGGCGAGATAGAGATGTGGGCTGGTTTTATCACCAACTACCAGCATTAGCTTTTGAAGTTGTAAATTCAGAAGTTTTGTCCCCCCATGTAGCCTGGTCTCTCTCAGCGTTCTTTGACGACGAACGGCTTGCTGAATTCGCCTCGCTTTGTCTTACTAATGAGCCATCAGAAACGATCAAACAATCCATTCTGGATACAGCTATACGTGATTTAAGGTTGAATGAAGCGGGGAAATCTAGCTGGGAGCTGCTTGACCAAGCTGTTCAACAGGAAAGTGCTGTTGACGGAAGTGAATTGGAACCCATTCTGAGTTTCTATGTCAATGAACCCGAAATAGAAAGTAATGGAGATTATTATCCATCTGGAGGGTACGCTCGGCAGCCAGAAGACCATGAGGCAGTTGATTGGGCAGGATTGCTTGGCGGCCTAGATTTGTCGACAGCTTCGGGGGTGAATGAGGCACTGCGCTGTTATGATGAATTGTCAGACAAATTTCACAACCGAGAAAATTTTTGGCGAGAACTCTATCATCAAGTTGATGCAAAGGGAGTCGTCAACTTTTTGCAAGCACTCGTAGAAGCCGAACGTAGTGATCGCTATGATATTCGTCAAGCCATTTCAAATATGCCAGCCGGTTGGCGTAACAAAATTAGCGTTAAACGTTATTGGGGCGCATTTCTCGAATCTTACGCGAGACGGTTTGCGGGCGAACTGACGAATCGTTTTGCCCTACGGTACGATCTACAGGATTTGGGGATAGAAGTTGAGGAAATGACTTTCGTTCGTAACGGCATTATTGATGGTCTTGCCAAGCATAGTGAGTTGGTTGATGCTGGCACATTTTTTGGTTTTGCAGAAATTGGCGCACCGCTTATTGTGCCTGAAGAGGCCAAGGAGTTGCTTGATTTTGGCTTGACAAGGTTTGAGCTACATATTGAGGACAACTACGCAGATGGGGCCTGGGCTGATTGGTTGATTCCGCCAAATGACATTACTGTGGCGTTTGCTGGTTTCGTTTGGGCGGCTCTTGGATCGCCACGCTCCGAAATACGTTGGCGAGCAGCACATTGCGTACGCAGATTGGCACTAACTGGCTGTGCCTCTGAAATTGATGCCTTAGTCAAATGGATGGAGCGCGACGAAGTCGGTGCTTTTGGGAGCAATAAATTCCCCTTCTACAATCTTCATGCACGACAATATTTTCTGATTGCCCTAGCAAGAGTTTCCTTAGACTATCCTCACTTATTAAAACCGCACCACGCTATATTTGTGGAACATGCTCTAAGAAAAATTGATCAGGTATTGATTCAAAGATTTTCTGCTGAAATCGCACTAAATATTGAGCAGGCTTTCCCAAATACTTATCCTTCTGATGTCCTGGTACAATTCCATAATATTGGCGTAAGTCAGTTCCCTGCTAGGCAAAGAGAAAATTTTTATCAAACTGATTTCAATAGCCCTTGGCATGAAAAGGGAGAAGTCAATTCTGAATTGAAATTCTATCTTGGATACGATATTGCTCGGTACTGGCTGGAACCGCTTGGACGAATGTTTGGAATTCCTCGCAAACAAGTTGAGGAACTTGCAATCCAAATAATCGTAAATGAATGGACAGTAGACAATGATGGGAGCTACTATGCTGATCCTCGGGTAAATATATGGCGTTCTGGGTACAATGAACGCGAAACATGGCATGATCATGGTAGCTATCCCCGATCTGATAATTTTAGTTTCTATCTTTCTTACCACTCGATGTTTGTAGTTGCTTCCAGATTACTTCAACAAATGCCTGTGGTACAAGGTGATGAGTGGGACAACGATCGGTGGGAAAACTGGTTGCGTCCGCACCTGCTTACACGATCCGATGGAAATTGGCTCTCTGACTGCCGTGACCCAGCACCACTATTGCGACGTGCTTGGTTTTATCAAAAGAAATCTAAAGATTGGCGTTGGGAGATTAAGCCGCTTGATTTTTTGGATGGGTTGCTGTTCGAGCAGAGTGGAGAAACATGGTTAAATGTATTTGGCTGGTGGGAAGATGGGGATAGCTATCATGAGGAGAATTTTCGTATTTCGACGGCACTTGTGGCAACAACAGCATCGCAAGCTCTTCTCAATGCGTTAACAACTTGTCTCCCAAATGATTTTTGGCTGCCATCATATGAAGACGAACAGGCAGAATTTGGCGTTTATCCATTTGAACTTAGGGGATGGATTTGGCATGAGGATTCTTATAAAGGTTTAGATGAGTTTGACCCTCATGCAGGAACGTCACCTTATTTTCCTGCTCGTATTAGTGATGTGGTTGTTGCCAAACTGCAATTAACGTCAGATTTTTATCAGCGCAATTGGTATTTGCCTAATACAAAACAGCCTGTCATAACCTGTCAGTTATGGGGAACGAATAAAACAAGACAGGATGAGGATCCGTTAAGGAAAGGGCAGCAGTTAAGCGCATCGTTGACATTTTTGAAGCAGGTTTGTGCGGTTTTTGATTGTGAAGTGATCTTTGATGTAGAAATTGCACGACGATTTAGGCAGAGATCACATCAGAGCAGTAGAGAGGGAAATGAATATGCACCCCCATATCACAAAGTTTATCTCTTCTCAGCAGACGGAACACTTAGAGATGCAAAAACGCATTTTCAACTTAGGTAAGGCCCTAGTTGAAGAATTGGGCTTAGATCCTGGGGTAGACACGCTCTCTCGGTGGATGGCTCATTATATCGCTGAACAGATGACCCTTGCCGAAAATGCAGTGGGCGAGAAAAAGGGTGAAGCGGAAAAACAGTGTTTTGAGACGATCCTCAAGCTTTGGCAGCATCGTGCGCATTATCCAGAAGGAAAACGGCCGTTTGAAAATTTTGAACGTGTTTTGAGGGTTTTGGAACGACTTGATCCTGACAACACAAGCCCACATTTTTATTCAAGGCAACCAAATAGCATAGATGAGAAGACAGATGCTGTTCAAGAGTGGTTGAATATAGCCTCGGGCATCGACCATGCAGCACGTGTATGGCTTGAATATGTTTTCCATCAAGCTACACTTAATGCAACGGATGAAAAGACTCTTGTGTGGTTAGAAAATGCTAGAGGAATTCCTGAAAGCAATGATATAGAGACAATCGTGCGTATTCTGGAAATTCGTCCGCCCAACGGTGAAGATGATTTTGCCTTCCAATTAAACGAAGAGAAACGAGAGCGCATCGAATCAAGAATAAGGCAACTCGATGCATTTGTTGAGTTTAGCCAAGCCCTTCGAGCGGAATTTGTTGAAGAACTGAACAGAACAGAAGGTGCATAAACGGATGCATTCAAGGTAGATGTGGAACACGCTACGAATCTGCCTGAGTTAATTTTAACTTCCCCGAACAAAAGCAAAAGGGAATTTGGTGGTTGAAAACGGCCGTCTCTCCCTCCCACATTGACTTTGCTCGGATGCAAAAGCATTTAAGCAAGGCGTAAATTTACCATTTGCCAAAGAGCCACGTTTTGCTACAGTTACATAACAAACGTCAGACGACTATCGTTTGGGTAGGACAAGTTGGCTAACTTGCCCTACCTGGTTAGAGGAGGTTTCGATGGGTTTGCTGATTCATAATGTGACGATTTTTACCAACAACGGCGACAACCGGGTCATTGCCGATGGAGCGGTGGCGGTTGACGGGACGCGGATTGTGGCCGTGGGGACGGGTGCGGAGTTGGCGGGGCGGTATGGGGAGTTTGAGCGGCTGGATGGCAACGGCCGTTTACTCATGCCCGGCCTAACCAACGCCCATATGCACTTTTATGGCATGTATGCGCGGGGGATGTCGCTGCGGCAAACGCCGCATAATTTCCACGAAATTTTGCAATATTTGTGGTGGGCATTGGACAAGGTGCTGGACGATGAGGCAGTTTATTACAGCGCGTTGATTCCGGCAATAACGGCCGTTCGCCACGGCGTGACCAGCATGATTGACCACCACGCCAGCCCCAACGCCTGTGCCGGCAGTCTAGATCGCATCGAAGAGGCGTTGACACAGGTCGGTGTGCGCGGCTTGCTCTGCTACGAAACCTCCGACCGCGACGGCAAGGGGATTCGTGACGCGGGGCTGGCGGAAAATGAGCGGTATATTCGCAAATGTCAGGCGGCGAAAGCGGCTAATCCCGACCACCTGTTTGACGGCATGATGGGGCTGCACGCTTCGTTTACCCTTGACGATGATTCGTTGGAGCAGGCGGTGGCGATTGCCAGCGGGCTGAACCGAGGCTGCCACGTCCACATGCTGGAGGATTTTGTGGATGAGACGTTGACGCGGGAAAAATACGGCCGTTCTGTGGTGGAGCGGCTGGCCCATTTTGGCGTGCTGGACAGCCGCAGCATCACCGCCCACGGCATTTTCTTGGATGACGCCGGGCGCAAATTGCTGGCCGATAGCAACACCATCGTCGTTCACCAGGCGCAATCTAACATGAACAACGCCGTTGGCCGTGCCGATGTGTTTGCCCTGCTCAATGCCGGTGTCACCGTGGGTATTGGCACCGACGGCATGACCCCCGACCTGCGCCGCGAGGCGATGACCGGCTATCTGCTGCACAAGCACCACATGAGCGACAACAATTTGGGCTGGGTGGAGTATGAGACAATGACGATGAAAAACAACCCCGCCATTTACCAGCGGCTGACGGGGCAGCCGGTGGGGCGGGTGGAAGCAAGCTATCTGGCCGACCTCATTTTGCTCGATTATTACCCGCCGACGGCGTTTAACGGCGGCAATTTCTGGGGGCATTTCCTGTTTGGGCTGGTAGATGCCGACGTGGATACGACCCTTGTCAACGGCAAAATCATCATGCGCCACAAGCAGATTGCCCACCTTGACGAAGCCGCCATTGCCGCAGCTTCGCGCAAGGTGGCAGAGCGCGTTTGGCGTAATTATCATGCTTGAGTTTTAGATAGAACCGTGTTACGATAGCATAATTATGATAGCATAACTTTTGCTGCAACACGGAGGTGACGTATGGTACGAACAACTATCATGGCTGAAGAAGAGTTGTTGTACAAGATTGATCAGATTGCCAGACGACAGGGAAAATCAAAAGCGGCCGTGATTCGTGAGGCACTGGTTGAATATGTGACTGTTACGGAAGCTGAGGAGCCGTTTGTCAATCCGCTTTTAGGTTTGATTGGGCTGGCGGGTGATGAGGGTGAGGAGATGGACTTGTCAGACGGTAAGGATGAAGCAATCTTGCGCGAGGAGTGGAACAAGCGTTATGAAGAGCGCCTTAGTTGATACAAGCTTCTTAGTTTCTCTGGTCAGTTCTCGTGAACGCCAACATCAGGCTTGTGTTCAAGTGGCGCAAACGATACGCACGCAGTTGGTCATTCCGATAACCGTGTTGCCTGAAACAACCCACCTGATTGCAACGAGAGTTAGCCATCGTGCCATGCGTGCTTTTATAAGGCAGCTGCAAAGCCCACATTGGTATATTGAAAATTTAGGCATGAATGATTTTGAACGCGCAGCAGAGATTTTAGATCAATATCATGATACGGAACTCGATTTTGCTGATAGCACCATTGTGGCTATCGCTGAACGCATGAATATTGAGACGATCTTGACGTTAGATCAGCGTGATTTTCGGATGATTCGTCCCAGCCACGTTGATTATTTTACTATTTTGCCATAGCGAGGTGTGGTTTGATGAGTACGATGTTGGTGAAAAATGCTCGGTTGTTGATTACGATGAATGATGCGGGGGAGACGATTGCGGATGGGGCGCTGTTTGTGCGGGGGAATGTGGTGGAGTGGGTGGGAAAAACGGCCGTTATTCCCGATGCCTACAAAACCGCCGACCGCGTGATGGATGCCACCGACAAAGTGGTGCTGCCCGGTCTGGTGAACACCCACCACCATTTTTACCAAACGCTGACGCGGGCAATGGCACCCAATAGCAGCTTGTTTCCTTGGTTGCAAACGTTATACCCGATTTGGGCGCGGATGGATGGAACGGCCGTTTATACCAGTGCGCTTGTGGCAATGGCCGAAATGATATTAAGTGGCTGTACGACGGCCAGCGACCACCTCTATCTCTTTCCCAACGGGGCCAAACTCGATGATGAAATTCGTGCCGGGCAAGAAATTGGGATGCGCCTCCACGCCTCGCGGGGTTCAATGTCGCTGGGCGAAAGCGACGGCGGCTTGCCGCCCGATAGCGTTGTCGAAGACGAAGAGGCGATTTTGCGCGACTGTCAGCGCGTCATTGAGACCTTCCACGATGACAAGCCCTTGGCAATGACGCGGGTTGTCGTTGCGCCTTGTTCGCCATTTTCGGTGACGCCCGACTTGATGCGTGAATCGGCGCGGCTGGCGCGAGCCTATGGCGTTACCATGCACACCCACATGGCGGAAACGAAGGATGAGGAGACATTTTGCCTCGAAAAGTTTGGCTATCGGCCGGCCGCCTATGCCGAGCATCTGGAATGGGTGGGCGACGACGTGTGGTGGGCGCATTCGATTCACGTCAATGATGCCGAAATTGGGCTGATGGCACAAACGCATACGGGTGCTGCCCATTGCCCCTGTTCTAACATGCGCCTTGCCAGCGGGATTGCGCCGGTGCGGCAATGGCTTGATAATGGCGTGCGTGTTGGTTTGGGGCTAGATGGGTCGGCGAGTAATGATGGCAACCATATGCTCAATGAGGCGCGGCAGGCGCTGCTGTTGCAGCGGGTGCTAAATGAGGCGGGAACGCTGAAGGCGTATGAGGCACTTCATTTGGCGACGCGAGGCGGGGCGGCGGTGCTGAAGCGGGATGATATTGGGCAGTTGGCGGTGGGCAAAGCGGCCGATTTTATCGCTTTTGACTTGAACAATTTGGCGTATGCGGGGGCGCAGCATGACCCGCTGGCGGCGATTTTGTTTTGTGCGCCGCAGCCGGTGGATTTTTCGGTGATTAACGGCCGTTTAATCGTCGAAAACGGCCACCTTCTCACCCTCGATCTACAACCCATCATCCGCCGCCACAACCAAATCAGCCGCCGCATGATCAACGGGGATTAATGAAGAAAGGATCACGCCAAGGCGCAAAGGCGCGAAGGGAGGCCTATGCACGAAAACGAGGTTGCGAGGGTGATTGTGGATGCTTCCTATAAGATTCACAGGAAGCTTGGACCTAGCTTGCTCGAATCCGTGTATGAGGCGGTTTTGTCTCACGAGCTGCAGAAACGAGGCTTGCGGATAGATCGGCAAGCGGCGATTCCTGTTGTTTGGGAAGATGTGGTTATTCAGGAGGGCTTTCGGGCAGATTTGATTGTGGCCGATAAAGTTGTTGTGGAAATAAAGTCGGTGGAGCGTTTGGCGAGTGTGCATGGCAAACAGCTTCTAACCTATTTGCGCTTGCTGGATAAACGACTGGGTTTGTTGATCAACTTTGGTGAATTTCTCATCAAAAACGGCATTAAGCGCGTTGCCAATAACCTGGAAGAATAGACAACTTTGCGCCTTTGCGCCTTTGCGTGAAACAGTATGAAAGTAGCGTTGATTGCGGATATTCATGGTAATGGGGTGGCGTTGGAGCTGGTGCTGGTGGCTTTGCGACAGGAAGCACCCGATGCTATTGTCTGCCTGGGCGATGTGGCGGCGGTGGGGCCACAGCCGGGGGAGGTGGTGGCGCGGCTGCGGGATTTACGGCCGTTTACCGTCATGGGCAACACTGATGCCTGGCTATCCGACCCCGCTCTGGCCGCCCGCATGAGCCAGCGACTGCCGCCCGAACTGGTGGAACTCAACCAGTGGAGTCTCTCACGGCTCACCAATGAAGACATCGCCTACCTGCAAAGTTTTGCCACCACCGTTTCGCTAGATTTAGGCGGTGGGCAAACGCTGCTGGCGTATCATGGTTCGCCCAACTCTTACGACGACATTTTGCTGGCAACCACGCCAGCGGCGGAGGTAGACCAAATGCTGGCTGGGCATGGCGGCACGGTGCTGGCTGGTGGTCACACCCACGTCGCCATGCTGCGCCGCCACGGCGACAAGCTGTTGCTTAACCCTGGCAGCGTCGGGTCGCCGCTGGTGGTGTTCCCCGAAATCCGGCGTGACCCTGACTGGGTGGAGGTTGCCCTGTTGCGCTGTGACCGGGGGAATGTGTCGGTTGAATTTCGGCATCTGGTGTTGGAGAAGGGGGTGGGGAGAAAAACGGCCGTTGCGGCCAACATGCCCCACATTGATTGGTGGGCCGCCCCGTGGGGGTAGAATTGAGTGAATTGTTTGAACAACAGTGTTGCCTTGCATGAGACTGAGGGCAAACTGTACCCACTATTTTAGGAGGAAAAATGTCTAAAGATCGCGTAGCACTTTATTTGCAAGATGCCCATTCCCTGCAAGAAGGGATTGAACTGGCAAAATATGCCGAGGAGAAAGGGTTTGAGGCCGTGTGGCAGGCGGAAAGCCGCTTGGTGCGGGACTGCATTGTGCCAATGGCCGCTTTTGCCGCCCATACCACCAAGCTCAAGGTGGGCAGCGGCGTGACCAACAACTGGACGCGCAACATTGGCTTGCTGGCGGCCACGTTCTTGACGCTCGATGATTTGGCTCCCGACCGCATCTTTTGCGGCATTGGGGCATGGTGGGATCCGCTCGCCAGCAAGGTGGGGATTCAGCGGCGCAAACCGTTGACAGCCATGCGCGAGACGGTG
>JAGQGA010000979.1 GCA_020432595.1 Anaerolineales bacterium
TGGGGCGGGCGGCGGTGGGCAACCCGTGGATTTTTTTTTTTTTTTACCGGACAGAGGTGACGGTAGGGGAAATTGTAACGGCCGTTAAACTCCACCTCCACGAAATGGTTGCCTACTACGGCGACGAAGCCATTGCCCTGTTCGGCCGCCATCTGCGCCGCTATTTTGCCGGGCTGCCCGTGAAGCCGTGGCTGCAAGCCATGCTCAACGCAGCCGATGTGGCGACCCTGGAACACTTACTGGACACGGTTGCATTGGAGTTGGCAGATGCAGTGCCGAACAGCTTGCAGCTTGCCTGAGATTTCCGGAGCAAACAATACTGCAAAAGAAATAGGACGCAGATTTTCCTGATTTTCCTGATTTCTTGCTCTTTATCAGGAAAATCAGCGTCCCGTTTTATGAGGTGATGATGGAGAGTGAGTTGTGTTATGTAACGGCCGTTAATGCCATCCAGCAGTTTCGCGCCAAAACGCTGTCGCCGGTGGAACTGATGCAAGCGGTCATTGCGCGGGCTGAGGCGGTGGAGCCGCAGATCAATGCGTTTTCATTTACCTATTATGAGGAGGCAATGGCGGCGGCGCGGGAGGCGGAAAAACGGTATGCGCGGGGGGAAGAACGGCCGTTAGAAGGCATCCCTCTGGCCGTCAAAGACGAGACCTAC
>JAGQGA010000980.1 GCA_020432595.1 Anaerolineales bacterium
GCCAAAATCCACCTTCGTGCCGTTGATAAAGTGGTAGCAGGCCAGCCCCTCCCCCGGCTCATAGCTGTAGATGCCGCCGCCGCTGGCAACGGCCGTTTCTTTTTCCCGCTCCAACTGCTCCGGCGACGGCAATTCGTGGAAATAAAGCATCATGTCCACGTCCGACACGCCATCGGTGCGGCCGTGCGCCACCGAACCTGTGAGCAAAATCGCCTCCATCCCCGGCTTTTGGGCATATTCCGCTGCCACCTCTCGCGCCAGTGTCATCAATTTGTCTTGGTAGTTCATATGTTTTCTGGGAATAGGACGCAGATTTTCCTGATTAAACTGATTAGGAAAATCTGCGTCCTATTCTTTTACTTGACGTTGGTAGAAAACGGCCGTTAATTCAAACGGCTCTGTTGGCAAATCCGCATTTTCCGCCGCCAGCCTGTCCGTTTCCTCAATCAGCGCCACCAATTTGGCATGAAACGCTGTGATCTGCGCCTCAGTCAGCTTAAACGCCTTCTTGCTGGCAAACGGGTGGCGCGGCGGCGCGGGTTCGTTGGGGTCACGCTGAGCATAGGCGCGGCGAAAGCCATCCTTGCTGTCATCCAGCATTGAGGCCACCAGCGTACTGACGTTTTCCGCCGATAGCTCGGCTCCCGCTAAAACGGGGTTT
>JAGQGA010000981.1 GCA_020432595.1 Anaerolineales bacterium
CGAAGAGCATGTCACCCTTGTACGCAGTGGAAATGGTCGGCATATGTCAGCACTCCTTACGGACGTTGCGATGGCTGGAACGGCAAAAGCCGGGTCGTTCTTCGACCTGTCCCCTCTACCATAGCAGAGCGCGTCGCCGCCGTCTTTGCGCGCGCGCAAAGAGAAACGGCTGATCCACAGCAAAAAAGGCTGAGCCACAGATGGACACAGATAAACACAGATTAAGCTGCAAAAGCATGGATTTGAGGTGAATTTGTCGGAGATATGGGGGAAATGCAGGAGAATTTGATGTATTGTCCTTATCCGTGTTTATCTGTGTTCATCTGTGGCTGATGTATTGTGGCTAATGTTCTACCGGCCGCATGCCAGGGCGCAGCCCATGAAGGAGACGCCGTCGAGATCGGAGATGTCGGCCAGCGCGGCGGTGTCACGCACGACGACGCGCTCGCGGCCGGACTCGACCAGGCCCTGGGTTTCCCAGGTGCGCAGGATGCGGCTGACGCTGAAGAGGGTGGTGCCGGTGTATTCGGCCAGGTCGGCCCGGGTGAGAGGAATGTCGATGAGGATGCCGCCGGCTTGCGGCCGGCCGATCTGTTCGGCGAGACGCACGAGAGCCTGGGCCAGGCGCTGCTCGACGCGCGTAGTGAGCAGTTCCTGGTAG
>JAGQGA010000982.1 GCA_020432595.1 Anaerolineales bacterium
CCGCTTCTTGCTCGATAATGCCGGGCAAGTAACCGTGGAACTCACCAACTTTGCCCCCAAAGATGGTCAAATCTGGCTCTGGTCTGGCTCCTGCGACAGCCTCAGCCTCATCTCTATCAACACCATCACCACGGCCAACAAGACCGTAAACCTGGGCGAACGCGCCGCCGGTACCTACCACATCCTCATCGTCAATGGTGGTGACTTCAACTTCACCGACCCGTATCAGCTACGAGTCAACGTGAAATAGCCGCTAAGATTTAACAGCAAATAAAAAAGCCCTGCCAAATGGCAGGGCTTTTTGTTTGCTTACTCTGTAGCCGAGGATTCCAATCCTCGTTCTTCAAACCCTTTTCACGATTCCGCTGCCGCCAGCAGCAGCAGCAGCAACTGCCCCAACCCCTGCGGCAGCTTGGCTGGGTCAATATATTCGTCCAGCCGGTGGGCATTGCCCGATTCCGTTAACCCCACACACACCGCCTGCGCTCCGATACTTAGCGGAATGTTAGCATCGGTGCTGCCGATAATGTACGTGACGGTGGGGCAACCAGCCGCATAAAGTGCCGCCTCCGCCAGCTTCACCAGCGGCGACTGGCGCGGAATTTGCCCCGCCGGCCGATCCCCCACCTGCGTCATCGTCACCTTCACCTCACCCCGCTT
>JAGQGA010000983.1 GCA_020432595.1 Anaerolineales bacterium
CGGCACGCCCCACACTTTCCACAAGGAGAACGCGCTGCTCTGCCTGCGCCACGGCAAGGCGGTGCTCTGCGAAAAGCCCTTCACCATCAACGCCGCCGAAGCGCGTGAGGTCATCGCCGCGGCGCGGGCGCGCAACCTCTTCCTCATGGAGGCCATGTGGACCCGCTACCTGCCGCTGGTGGTGGAGATGAAGCGCATGGTGGACGACGGCGTCATCGGCGATGTGCGCATGATCACGGCGGACTTCGGCTACCGGGCGGGCTTCAACCCGACCAGCCGCACCTTTGACCCGGCTCTGGGCGGCGGCGCGCTGCTGGACGTGGGCATCTACCCGCTCTCGCTGGCGTCCATGCTGCTGGGCACACCCGAGGCCATGGCCAGCCTGGCCGAGCTGGGCGAAACCGGCGTGGACGAGCAGGCCGGCATGGTTCTGCGCTACGCCGGCGGACGGCTGGCCGTGCTCCACACCGCCATCCGCACCTCCACGCCCCACGAAGCGCTCATCATGGGCACCGACGGCTGGATCCGCATCCACAGCCCGTGGTGGGTGCCCACCGCCATGACCATCACCAAGCCGGGACAGGAACCCCAGACGGTGGAGATCCCCTTTGTGGGCAACGGCTACAACTACGAGGCCGACGAAGTGCACAAATGCCTGCG
>JAGQGA010000984.1 GCA_020432595.1 Anaerolineales bacterium
GTTGCAGGTCATCACTTCCACGATGGGGCGCATTCCGTTTAGCGCCGCGCCAATGCCCGCGCCGGTAAAGGCCGACTCCGACAGCGGCGTGTCAATAATGCGCTGGGGGCCAAACTCTTCCAGCAGCCCCATGCTCACGGCAAAGCAGCCGCCGTACCGCCCCACGTCCTCACCCATCAGAAAAACGCGGTCATCGCGCCGCATTGCGTCACGCATCGCTTCGCGCATTGCCTCGCGGTAGGTGAGGGTTCGCAGTTCGGCCACGCGCACAGGTTCTAAAACGGGGGTTAAGAGGGTCATGGTGTCCTCCAACAATGGGGATTAGAGATTGGAGATTGTGAACCTTCATCAATCTCCAATCTCCGATCTCCAATCTAATTCTCCGAATATACAAACCGCGTCAAATCCGCCAGCGGTTCCCAACTGCCTGCCTCGGCAAAGGCCACGGCTTCGTCCATTTCCTGGGCGATTTCGCGCTCCATCGTCGCCAAATCAGCGTCGGTGAGCGTGCCGTCGGCTTTTATCTGCGCCATCAACTGGTTGATGGGGTCGCGCTGCCGCCATTCGCTCACTTCGGTTTTTTGCCGGTACAGTTCGGCATCAAACATGGAGTGAGCGCGGAAGCGGTAGGTGACGCATTCCATAAAGTGGGGGCCTTCG
>JAGQGA010000985.1 GCA_020432595.1 Anaerolineales bacterium
CCCCGCGAACTGTGGCGGCTCATTTACCTCAACGGCGTTGATCTGTTGGGCTGGGAATTTGTCTGGCGCGGCTTTATGCTCTTTGGCATGGCTCGCGTCTTTGGCCCTGGCCCTGCCATCTTTTTGCAGGCCGTCCCCTTTGCCTATATGCACCTGGGCAAACCCGAGATCGAGACCTTTAGTACCATCTTTGGCGGAGCCGCCTTTGGCTTTGTGGCCTGGCAATCTGGCTCCTTTGTTTATCCGTGGCTCATCCATTGGTTTATTGCTTCTTTTACCATGCTCATCGCCAGCGGGCGGCTGGGGTAAATGGGTTATTGGAGATTGGCGATTGATGAAGGTTCACAATCTCTAATCCCCAATCTCTTTTCTCTATTTTTTATGCCTCAACAAACCATCAAATTAACACAAATGGCGCACGGTGGTTCGGCTATTGGTCGCCCTAAAAGCGGCGGTCTGGTGTTTGTGCCCTTTGGCATTCCCGGCGAAACAGTGCAAATTAGCGTGGTTAAGGACAAGGGTCGGTATGCTGAGGGGCAGATTGACAAAATTATCACCCCGTCGCCCGACCGCGTGACACCGCGCTGCCAACATTTTGGCGTTTGTGGCGGCTGCCATTTTCAACACATTGCCTATGAACGACAGTTAGCACTCAAGCGA
>JAGQGA010000986.1 GCA_020432595.1 Anaerolineales bacterium
CAATATCTGCGGTTGGAGTCATGTTTCTCTCCTCGTATAAATCATTGCTCGTGGCTGATTGCTGGTACAAACCACTAGCAACCAGCCGCCATTTTGCGGTTTCAGGCAACGTCCGTTTTTGGACGGTTCGACAGGGCTAGCTCTTACATCATGCAATTGTTATTCGCCTGGTGGGTTTATGAGCAGATCAAGAGGTAAAGCTCTCGTTGCTAGTCCCTTCAAGTTTCCACAATAAATTCTAGCAAATACCGGGCAAAAAGAAATGGCAGATCAAAAAAGGTGGCCTTCAGCCACCTTTTGCGTATCAAAATCAAAGATTTCGCAGATTGCACAGATTTAACCATGAGCGTCCGCGCCCGATGACGAACTTGTGTTGTTTAGATAGGGCAAAATCCGCCCCAAATCCTGGCGTAAATCGCGCATCGCGTTTTCAAGCGCTTCACTAACAAGTTGATTGTTGCGACGATTGCTGGGGCCAAGGTGGGTACGCCCCACAACCTGGTCACCAATAAACGCGCCTAGCGCCAAGATTTCGCGGGTTTTGGCAACGGCCGTATAGGTTCGCAGCAGCAAATCCTGGTTGCCAATGCGGAGCCGAGCCTTGAAAACAACCTTACCCAGTTGGGGGCTGCGAACGACGTTGAGCAGGTCTAGCTGGA
>JAGQGA010000987.1 GCA_020432595.1 Anaerolineales bacterium
TGGCCCGGCGGTACATTACCGCCGCCCGCCGCTGTCGGATGCGGTGGCGCAAATTTTGGCGGCGGCACAGCAGCACGGGGTGGTGCCGGGTGCCCACACCAGTTCCTCAGACGATGCGCGGATGTTAGTTGAGATGGGGTTCAAGTTTGTGACGGTGGGCACGGACAGGGCGTTTGTGAGTGCGATGGGGGCGAAGATGGTAACGGCCGTTAAACAAGGCACCGCTACCGCCCAAGCCGACAGCACATCGCCGTATTAAGAAGAATAGGACGCAGATTTTTCTGATTTATTCTTGATAATCAGTGAAATCAGGAAAATCTGCGTCCCATTTCCCGAAGGAAAAATGATGAGCGAGACAAGCCGCGAGATTCATCTGCAAAGTCGCCCGGTGGGGTTGCCAACGGCCGATAATTTTGCCTTAGCCATTGTGCCGCGCCTGGTGGCTGGTGATGGCGAGATGCTGATACAAAATCGCTATATGTCGGTTGACCCGTATATGCGCGGGCGGATGATTGACCGCAAAAGCTATACGCCGCCGTTTCAACTGGGCGAGCCGCTGACGGGAGGCTGTGTGGGAGAGGTGGTGGTGTCGAATAACGGCCGTTTTCCCGTCGGCACCTTTGTCCTTGGCATGAACGGTTGGCGTGATTACTACGTTT
>JAGQGA010000988.1 GCA_020432595.1 Anaerolineales bacterium
GCCTTCGGGGATGCGGTAGCGCACCTGGGGCATGTGTGCGCGCAGGAATTCGTCTAAAAAGGCGAGATTGCCGTCAATATATGCGTTGACCTGCGTTAGCCAATCTTCCCCTTCGTTATAGGCGGCAATCAGCGCCGTAATGGCAAACGGCGTGGGCAATTTAAAGCCCAGCGCTTCGCCAAATTTGGTGCGCATTTCGGCGTTGTTCAGAATGATGTTGGAGCAATGCAGACCGGCCATGTTAAACGTTTTGTTGGTGGCCGTGCAGGAGATCAGCCGGTCGTCGTCCACCAGCGTGCAAATGGGCGTGTGGACTTGGCCTGCCCGCACCAGGTCGCCGTGGATTTCATCGGCCACCAGCACCACATTATTGGCCAGACAAATTTCGGCCATTTGCGTGAGTTCGGCAGGCGTCCACACGCGGCCCACCGGATTGTGTGGACTACACAGAATAAAGAGCTTGTTGGCGGGCTCTTTGGCCTTGGCCTCAAAGTCGTCAAAATCGATGGTATAGTGGCCATCCTCGTGAATCAGCGTATTGTTGACCACCTGGCGCTGGTTGCCTTCGATCACGCGCGTAAACGGGGCATAGACCGGGCGCTGAATAATAACGCCGTCACCCTCATCCGTAAAGGCGCGCACCAGCGCATCCAATGCCT
>JAGQGA010000098.1 GCA_020432595.1 Anaerolineales bacterium
CCCGCGTGCCGCCTAGCCCCAAACAAACGGCCGGCGCATTTCACGCCGCCGAGATTTCGTTTGTCCACGGCAGCAGCAACCCGATTTTGCCGCTTTCCCCCGCCGATTTAATTTTGTCGGCAACGATGATGGGATATTGGACGCAGTTTGCCAAGACGGGTGACCCCAATGGGGGCAACCGCCCGCATTGGGAGCCGTTTGACCCGGCGCAGCCTGGTTGGATGGTGTTGGGGACAGATGAGGTGCGTTACGGGCCGGTGGCGAGGGAGCGGAAGTATGGGTTGTTAAACGGCCGTTTGCACCGCCAAATTGCTGCGATGGAGCAGATGGGTTTGGAGCTGGTGGGTTAGTTATTTAGTGCCTCCAACAAGAATTTACTAGGCAAGATTTGGAGATCATATGATCAAACATTCGTTTATTGTTTCCCCTGACCTTCTGCTATTGTTGGGATTGATCCCCACCCACATGCAGCTACAGTCAGAAACCGCATCATTCTTATTAGTACTGCCCTTCTTTTTTTACATCGTCCTGGAGCTAGGCCACTCTCTTATCCCATATGCTGCTTTGCCAGAAAATTTTGGTCGAACGAGGCTCTTTTTTCTGTTGCGGTTATTTTTGCTCTTGATCATTATCGCTGGCGCAACCATTTTGCCCAGCCTGACAAATATTTACACTCGCCTAGTCACCCCAGTTGATGCAACGGGATATTCATCGGCATATGCAAATGTTCATGATGGGGCAGTGCAAATGGAACTGGCTCTTGCGTTTTTAAATGATGGGAAAAATCCATATGTAGAGAGCTATCAAGATACACCCTTGGAATATTACGGATTTACAGGTATTGATTTGCCTATAAATCCTGCCGTTAACCATTTTGTTTACTTACCAGGATTTTTTGTTTTGTCATTTCCCATATACAAAATGTTCTCGTTTACGAGCTTTGCTTATGATCAGCGATGGGTATGTTTGCTTGCTTATATTATTTTGATCCTTTTACTGCCAAGCCTAGTTAATTCACCAGTCTACAAGCTAACCTTATTGGTTGCGGTGGGCTTAAACCCTTTACTAACGTGGCCTGTTAGCATTGGAATGAATGATATTATAATTTTATTGGCAATTGTCTTGGCTTTAGTGTTCTCATCATATAGGCAGTTTGTCTTAGCTGCGATTATTTTTGGGTTTGCTTGCACTTTGAAGCAATCTGCTTGGTTTGTTGCACCCTTCTTTGTTCTTTCGCTCTATCAGTTGCTTCCTACAGAAACCCGAATCAGACAAACCATCAAATATTGTGGAATCATTGCTTTGTTGATGATTGTGATTATTGGCCCATTTGCATTGTGGGATTTTTCCAGTTTCATAACAGATGTTTGGCTATACCCAAGTGGTTCTGTGGCAGTTAACTATCCTATTCGGGGATATACGATAGGTAATTTATTGGTTGGGTCTGGGATTATTGAGTCGTCACTAGATACGTTCCCGTTTTGGATATTACAGCTTGTTGTGGGTTTGCCCTTACTCTGGCTGTTGCTGAGGCAGCAGTGGAAGCATGATGGGCTTGGTACTATGCTGATTTGTGCAGGTGTGTTTATCTTTGGCGTTGGTGTGGTTTCGCGGTTTTTCCAAGATAATTATGTGGGCTTTGTGGCAGTGTTAATTTTGTTGGGTGCTTTGCTAAATGCGGATGCAGAGCGGTTGCTGATAAACAAAGAAAGTGGCTAAGCGGCCTGTGCCGCTTTTGTCCTTGTGGGAGTTTGGATTAGAGATGGTCGGATGATCTCCAATCTTTCAGATATGAGTACCGAAAAGTATGACTTTGTCCGCGAGATTGTGACGCTGTGGAGTGGCGACCCCGACTCGCTGGAACTGGTGCGCGACATCATCAATGTGGTGTTTCGTTATGAGGAACCGGGGCAGGGGGGACGCTATCTGCGTATCTCCAAATTTTGGGAACCCAAAAAGATTATTGGGGCGACCGACTACCTGTGCTTTTTGTGGGAGGGAGGTGCGCCGGTTTGTGCGCCGGTGGCGGCGAAAAACGGCCGTTTTATCAACCACCATACCGCTCCCAACGGCGACCGCTACATCTGCCGCGTCTACAGCGAGGCCGAGGGTGAAACCTTAACCAACCGCTGCACCGACCCCGGGATTTACGAGGCGTGGGGCAAGGCCCTGGCGCAGCTCCATAATGTTGCCATTCATTACCAGCCTGCCCCAGACCTCTATTTCCACACCTGGGAAAAGGAATTTGCCGACACCGAACGCTGGCTGTCGCCCGACGATACCATCGCTTGGCGCGAGTTTGAACGGCTGCGCCATTGGTTTGACCACATGCCCCCCATTGACGGCGGTTTTGGCATTACTCACGCGGATTGTAATGCGGGGAATTTTGTCTGGAACGGCCGTTCCATCACCATCATAGATTTTGACGAACCCATGCTCAACTGGTACGCCTCCGATGTTGCTCGCCCCTTCATCGAAATGCAGGACTTTCCCCTGCCGCTGCGCCGCCAGCTCATGGCCGCATTCCTTCATGGGTACCGCCAGGTTCGCCCCTTGGACGAAGCCACTGCGGCTTACCTTCCCTGGTTCATTCGTTTTAAAAGCCTCTCCTTTTATGCCTGGGAGATTGGCGACTGTGGTACCCCTTACGAAACCGAATATCTGGCCGAGATGCGCCGTCAGTTTACAAACCCGGTTGAATGGTAAATAGGTTCTGTTGACATTTGGTGATACGACCAACGGTCATAATCTAACATTTTATGTGAATAACAAGTGGCAACTCTCATCTTGCCGACCAGACTTGCAGCTTGCCACTTGTTATTTGCAGACAAAAGGACAAAAGTTTGTGACCTGAGTTGATATTGTTTTATCGCTACAGCGGATCCGCCTCCGACCCGCTTTCGCGCCGCAGCAGGCCGCGAAAAGCATCAAAAACCGTCGCCCCTTCGTGAACAATCTTGTATACCTCTTGGGCAATGGGCATATCGCACCCGTAAGTGCGGCCAAGCTCAACCACCACGCCTACGGTTTTCACCCCCTCGGCCACCATGTTCATCTCGGCAATGATTTCATCCAGCTTGCGCCCGCGCCCAATTTCAAAACCAACGTGATGATTACGACTGAGGGGGCTGATGCAGGTGGCAACCAAGTCTCCCATCCCAGCCAGCCCCGCAAAGGTGGCGGGTTTGCCGCCCATTGCCACGCCGAGTCGCGTCAGTTCCGCCAATCCTCGGGTGATTACCATTGCCCGCGTGTTTTCCCCTGCACCCGCGCCGTCGCCCATGCCGGCCGCAATGGCAATCACATTCTTCAGCGCCCCGCCTAGTTCGCAGCCAATCACGTCATCATTGGTGTAGACACGAAACAGCCCGGTGCGGAATAATTGCTGCAAAGCCCTGGCAATCGAGTCATCAACCATCGCCAGCACGCTGGCGGCTGCCTGCCCTGCCATAATCTCTCGCGCCAAATTGGGGCCAGTTAGCACCCCTGCCGGGTGACCCGGCATCACTTCTTCGATGATTTCGGTCATACGGCGGCGTGTACCTTGTTCCAGCCCTTTGGAGAGGCTAATGATAGGCACCCAAGGGCGAATAAACGGCCGTGTTTCTTCCAGCACGCGGCGGAAACTTTGCGATGGCACCCCCATCACCACCACATCTGCATTCCGCACGGCTTCTTCCATGGAACTGGTTGCCTGCAGTGCCGGATACAACCTAGCTCCCGGCAAATACCGTTCATTGCTGTGGTTTTCGTTGATCTCTCGCACCGTCTCCTCGTTTCGTGCCCACATCAGCGTGGGGGCATTGCGCGACAGCAGCGAGGCTACCGTGGTTCCCCAAGACCCACCTCCCAGCAAGCCCACTCGTAGTTGGTTCATAAGCCTCCTTATCTATAAAACCTTCAGGAAGGTTTTCAACCTATGTATGTTGCTAATTGCTCAAGCATATATTACACGATGTTGACAAAAGTAATTAGACCTATGGCTGCCATTGCCTGATTTTGCCATTGGTGATGTTGCCGGGTCACAACGAGATTGCTAAAATGAGGCTCTATCCAGTGTGTAGTAAAAAAACAAGCAGTGCGTTTCTGCTGGCTTACTATTTGTCGGGTTTTGGAGAAGCGTGCTAAGCCAATCATTGTTGCAAGGGAGATTCCATGATGAAGTTTGATCGCCAAAGCTTGATGGCTTATGTGATGTTTTTGTTTATGGGAGCTGCGGGCGGCGTGGGAACTTTGACGTTGTTTAATCAGGTGCAGCCTGCTGCTATTATGATTACACCTGTACCGCCAACGGCCGTTCCTGAACCCACCGCCACCCCTAGTCCGATCACCGTTTTTGTCAACGGTGCGGTCAACGTGCCGGGTCTTTATGCCTTGCCACGCGGCAGCCGGGTCAACGATGCCATCACTGCTGCGGCCGGTTTTACAACCGATGCCGCCGCTGATGTCGTCAATTTAGCGCAAGAGTTGCAGGATGGCAGCCAGGTTTATGTGCCATCGGAGACGGAAACAACCGCTTCACCCCCAGTAGTGAGCGTGCCCGTTCTCAATTTAGGCAGCGGAGGGCAGCCGGAGCAGCCAGTGGGGAAGATTAATATCAACACGGCGGCTAAAGAAGCACTCGAGACATTACCAGGTATTGGCCCCAGCACGGCGCAGAAGATTGTGGATTATCGAGACGAAGTGGGTATGTTTACCCAGATCGAAGATATTATGAATGTTTCTGGCATTGGGGAGGGGAAGTTTGATAAAATTAAAGACCAAATTACGGTAGAGGATGGTTAAGTAAGGCCTTGTTGTGGGGCTTTGCGTCTTTTTATGCCCCGGGAAAATGCTTTAACGGCCGTTGCAACTCGTCTTTTTCGTATTCCGTTCTGGTTTCAGCGTAAACGGCCGTTTGCTGTTCCCCAAAAATTGCTCATCATCCAGCCCTGCTGCTTGCAAGACATTCTACAAACAACGCCCCTACTGGCGGTGCTGCATGAACATTTCCCGCAAACACAAATAGATTGGTTGGTCAACGACACTCTGCGGCCGGCATTATCAGGTAATCCGCATCTGTTTCGACTGCAATCGGCCGGCGACACGGGGCTGTATGAGATGGGCTGGGGGCAGTTGCGCCAATTGGCCGACACCCTACGGCGCGAGCGGTATGATACCGCTATCATTCCCCGCAGTTCCAGCCTGCTTTCCTGGTTGGCCTGGCAGGTGGGCATTCCGCAGCGGGTAGGGCTAAATGTTGGCGGGCGCGGGGTTGCCCATACCCTTTCTGTTTATCCGTCCGCAACGGCCACCCACCCCACGCAGATGCAGTTATCGCTGCTTCCGGCTATGGGGTTGTCGCCATCGCGCACCATGGCAAGCCGTAAAATGTGGTTTTATCCTTCTGATCTGGACAGAACGGCCGTTACGCGGCGGCTTGTTGAAGAAGTAGATTGGCTAGGCGATGCTCCGCTGGTGATCCTAAACCCAGGTGGTGGCACCGGGCCCGGCGACCCGCACTATTGGCCTCTGGAGCGGTATGTGCTGTTGGGTAACCATTTGGTACGTCACTGTGGAGCCAAGGTGGTGCTGGTGGGGGAAGAGGCTGACCAGCCCATTGCACGGGATGTGAGGGGGATGATGATAACGGCCGTTGCCAATTGGACGGGGCAATTGACGTTGGGTGAACTGGGCGCACTGTGCGAAGTTGCCGATCTTTATATAGGCAACGATGTTGGCAGTAGCTGTATTGCCGTTGCCACAGAATGTCCTACCATTGTGCTCTTTGGTGCTACCTCGCCGGAAGTATCCGGGCCTTATGCGCCACAAGGACAGTTAACAACACTTTGGCATCCTGCACCCGATTTACCGGCACAGTCTCATGCTGTTACCATAGCCCAAGCCATTGCTGTGAGCGAAGAGAGCTTACGTCGTTGAGAAAAACGGCCGTTTTGCCCAAAATTCATTCTCATTGATATTGACATCCACCCCAACCTCTGCTATTATTCCGCTCGTTCTCTAGGGGGCGTGGTGTAGTGGTTAACACGTCGGCCTGTCAAGCCGAAGATCGCGGGTTCGATCCCCGTCGCTCCCGCTAGACCTATAGTAACGACAAAAGCCCATGGAAATCCCATGGGTTTTTTGTTTTCTTAATAGTCTGTATATCCCATAGTTTTTCTAAAAATAAAAGGTTGCCCTTTCCTCGCCGATGCTGATCTTAAGAATCAATCAGTTAATCGTCTACCTAATGGTGTATAATGAAATTGGATAAGTATCCTATGCGAGAATAGAGTTATGAATAAAGTACAAACTGCAACAATTCAAACAGAAGTGCCGCTGGCATTGTTTTCACAAGTTCAAGATTTAGTTAACCAAGGTTGGTTTCGCAGCATTGATGATATTATGCTGGAAGCTCTGCGGCGTTATTTAGAATCTCATCGTACAGATTTGATGGAAGCTTTTGTCCGCCAGGATGTTGAATGGGGTCTAAAGGGAAATGAGTAATCAGCCCAGTGTTGTCATTTGTGATGCAGGGCCAATCATTCATCTTGATGAGTTAGGTCAATTAGCCTTGCTAGAGGACTTCGCAGCTGTATACGTTCCAACGCAAGTTTGGAACGAGGTTACCACGCACAGACCTTCCGCTTTAATCGTTGCAGCCAAGCAATTCAAAAAAATAGATGTTTCTATTACTCCCGAGTCGCTGTTCACTTCAGTTGCACAATCGTTTTCTCTAGATTTAGGTGAACAAGCTGCTCTCGTGTTAATGAAAGAATATCCTGAGGCAATATTCCTAACCGATGATGCCGCTGCACGGTTAGCAGCGATCACGCTCGGATATCAAGTGCATGGTAGCATTGGTATATTGTTACGAGCTATTCGTAGAAACCAATTAACAAAAGATGCCGTCATGAGGCTTCTCAAAGAATTACCCAGCCGGTCAACCCTTTACGTTCGGAAGGGGTTGCTAGATGAAATAATAGTCCAGTTAGAGCGGAGCGAATGACACTACTCATGCAAAAGTAAAAGCGTGTTTTGAATCAATCATTAGCATTAGAGGCAAATGTTTTGGCAGGAAGTCAATTGGTTTTAGCTTTATACACGTGGGTGAGCGAAACCCGTCGCTCCCGCCAGACCTATAGAAACGACAAAAGCCCATGGGCTTTTTGTTTAATTAGATGCGTTGTAGATTGGCTTTCACCCGTTTCAAACCGGCATGAGAAGGCTCAACTGATTGTTTCAAATCTGTCAGCGCCTGTTGATAAAAGGCAACGGCCGTTTTTCTCTGCCCCATCTTCTCATAAAGCTCACCCAAGCAAATGCGGGTATAGGACGTGTCGGGATGGGCGTTGCCTCTCGTGGTTACACGGATGGCTAATGCTCGCTTGAGGGTGGATTCAGCCTCTTCCAAGCAATTGATGTCGGTCAGCAAAACCCCCAACGAATTGAGGATTCGCCCGGTCAAGAGATGTCTATCGCCTAATTTGGATTCTGCTAAAGTTAGGGCGTGGTGCAAATGGTATTGTGCTGGCTCAAAATCATGGCTGTGTCGTAATAGCTCGCCAAGATTCGTTTCGCAAGCCACAGTCAATGGATGATCTTCGCCTAATTGTGCGGTACGGATGGCTAAAGCGCGTTCGAGCAACGGCCGCCCCGCTTCCCAATCCCCCATTCGATTTAATAAATCGCCCAAGTTGTTCAGCGATATTGCGGTTGACAGATGATCGGCACCCATCGTGCGCTCGCGGATAGCTAATACTTGTTCAAAATAACGCCGTGCTTCGGTATGATTGCCCATGTAATTATTGAGCACGCCGAGATTGTTCAAGCTGCTCATCGTCTCTGGATGATCAGAGCCTAACGATTTTTCCCGAATAGCTAACGCCTGTGCAAAAAACGGTCGGGCCGATTCATACGGCCCAATTTTGACGCGCACCGTGCCCATGTAATTTAACATGCGGGCAATTTCGAGATGATCGGGTTCAAATAGTGTCGAGTAAATCGCTAACGCCCTTTCATAGTGCGGTTCGGCTTGCTTATAATCGCCCAATTTGAACAGGAGGTTGCCACGATTGATGTGTGCAACGGCCGTTTCCAAACCATCTGCCCCACATACCCGCTCCGCCAGCGTGAGCGCCCGCTCGATGTAATGACGGGCATCTTCAAAATGCCAAATCCCCAGCAAGTGAGCCACAAACAAATTTGTTAAACTAACAGCCGTGCAATCTTCCCTCAACAATGCCTGCTCGACGATTAACCGCAAATGTGTCGGCGACAATGGCAACGTGATTAAATCTATATCCTGGCTTTTATGCGCAGTAATGCGCGTGAGCAAGACTTTTTCGAGTGATTGGTGGATTGCCGCCGTGTCCACATCTAGGTTATTGTGCGCGAACAGGGCGATGAGGGGATGGATAACGGCCGTTTCCTCATCCACCCGTCCCAATAAACCCAACGCGAACAACCGCGCCACCCCTTCTCGGATAAATGGTTTGTGCTCATCCTCAGCAGAAAATTCAAGCCAAGACAAGGGAATCGGCTCATTGGGCACAAAACAAGCCGCCCGTGACAAAAGCATGGGGACAAGGCTATCCACCGGGTTCGAGAGGTCTAGCTGTTCCATACTCACCGCAAAGGTACGGGCAACACTCATTTCATGACCGGTCGGTGAATAACGGGCATGTTTACCTTGTAACGATGCGTGTTGCAATAAGCGGGTTTCTTGAAGTTGTGCCAAGTAGGCATTAACAGAAAATTCGGCATCTTGCTGAGCCAAAAAACTACCTGCTAAATGGAGCGCTAAGGGTAAATCGCCGACTTCATTGGCAATGCGATCTGCTTCTTCGGTGGTCAAATGATCGGCTAATTGTTGTAAGAAGGAAATACTCGTTGCACGGGGCAAGACCATCAGGGGCATGGGGGTTATCGGCATTGCTTTCGGCCACTGACTGTGGCGACTGGTTAAAATGACGCTACATCCGCCGGAAACAGGGAGCCATGTGGCGGCTAAATCAACATCCTCGCAGTTGTCGAAAATGAGCAGGCGCGGTGTTGGTTCTTGCCATGCCTGCTTGACGATATCCAGCTTTTGGGCAAGGGGCAGTCGTTCTGTTTCACTGAACAGCCCCAAACGGCGTTCCCCACCGATTGCCGCAATTTCGGCACCAACGCTTTCCGCTTTGGCAAAATTCAACCAATAGACGCCGCCGGAATAGTAACGGCCGTAGCGATAAGCATATTCTATCGCCAACTGCGTCTTGCCCAACCCGCCCATGCCCGTAATGACCACCGCTTTGGTCAACCCATCGGCCGTTACGGTGGGTAATAGCCTGTCGGCCAACTGCAGCAAATTGGTTGAACGGCCGTTAAAAACAGCGTTGCGATGAAAAGGCAAATACGATTGCGGGGGCAATGCGCCGGGCAAAGATAAAACGTCAGCTTCTGCTTTGGCAGCAAAGGATTCGCGGGTCACTTGTTGTGCCAACTGTTCGGCCAATGCCCTTGTCACCGCATCCGGTTCGATCCCCAATTCTTGTTCCAGATGCAGCCGACAGCGTTCATACTGCTTCAAGGCATCTGACAACTGCCCATTCGCTGCCAGCAACTGCATCAACCAACGATACGCTTCCTCATCCAGATCATCGAGAGTGACCCAATGCTGGGCGATCTGAATTCCATCTGACCATGCCTGGAGCCTTGTGTAGTGGGCACATAATTCACGATGCGCCATAATCACTTCAATTCGTAATTTTTCGCGGGCAACCACCAGCCATTCGTTAAAATAAGGCATATTCGCTGCATCAAACGAGGTCAGCAAATCCCCAGTGACCCGTTGTAATGCCTCTGCACGTTTCGTCAGGTCAGATTGAGCCAACGCCTCCCGTAAGGTCATCAGATCAACGGCCATATCTGGCAGAGGTATGAAGGTGAGGGTTTTGGGGGTTACGTGAATGAAGGGAATAAACGGCCGTATCCGCGATAAAAGCGAGCGCAAGTTTTTCAGAGATTGGCGAGTTGAGGCAGATACATACAACAAGTCCGCCAAATGCTCGCGTGATTGTGTTTGCCCGGTAATGATTAGATAAGCAACAAGCGCACATCCCTTTTTACTCTCCATCAAAGCAGAGGGAGTGCCATTTTCGCTGATCGCCAGTTTGCCTAAAAGCGTAATCTGCCTTGTCATCCCGCTTTCCTACAAAGTGAATTTATTGCTACCTTTATATTATTTTACAATGCGACATCTGCAATAGCCTATATGTTACTCATCGAAAATGGGGTCACGTGACGTTTGCGTGGCGGTGGATCCGTATAATGCCCAGAATGGACGGAACCTATCACGCCTTTTTGCTGCGCTTGCAGCGTTTTCACAATCAGGGGCAGTGGCGAGTGACCCTGCAAGATGTGCAAACTAACGAAATGCTCCATTTTGCCAACGAAATGGAACTGGTGAAGCATCTATTGCAGTTGTTGGCTGAGCCAAGAGAGATAAAGTCGCCCTCTACAAATGGAAGTGAATAACAAGAGACGATTTGGCTAATGCCGCTGGGTAGCCTTATTTACACAGTGTATCATTCCGTTTGGTTGAAATGCCACTTGTCTGGGAAATGAGAGGAGTCATTTGAAGATGTTTAGAAAACAACACCACAAACACATCATTATCATTGTTTCGTTACTTGTTGGACTGGTCGCGCTGGCCTTACCTTCAATCATGCCCACAGTTACGGCAGACACAGCCCAACTAATGGCGCGGCAGGAAGTGGCACAAGCCCTTGACCAAGCTGGTGACAGTGGGCAATACCGCTACCAAACCACCGTTGTGCAAACACATTACCCCACCCTGCTGTTAGAAAATGTCGGCCGTTCGGCTCGCGTGGAAACGATTGAGCTGAACGGGACGGTGGATGTTCCGGCAGACAGCATGATGTTGCAGATGAAAGTGCCTAACAGCCCCGAACTGCAAATTAGAATTGAAGGTGGACGGGGCTACGGCCGTTTAACCGCCGAAGACGAATGGACAGAGGTTGAACTGGCAACGGATTTGTTTGCCCCCGGTGGCGATCCGATGGGCTTTCTGGCCTCGGCGGAAAATATCCGCCTCGCAGAAGGCTCATTGACCGATAGCGTATTCCCAACCGAATTGTTGCCCGTTTCCCTGACAAGCAACATCAGCCGCTACCAATTCGACATCAATGGGCAAGAATATGCCACCGCCCTGCGTGATCAATTGACAGACCAACTGGTTCGCAATGGCGAGCTTCCCGCTGGTGTGACCCTTGAAATTGCCCAGCATTATGCCGATATGACCGGTAGTGGTGAAATTTGGATCCATCAGGGGGCTAACGGCCGTTCCCTCCCCATCCGCCAAATCGTCCAACTCGATTTCCCCGCCCAAACCGGTGCCACAGAATGGGTGTCGGCCGAAATCACCACCTCATTCAGCAATTGGTCAGAACCACAACAAGACATGCTCGCCGCAACTTGGCAAGATAACCCTGTTGGCACCTTGTCCACCTTTGTCGGTGCCTTTTTAGAAAATTCATCGGGCGTGTTGCATCAGGTCAGCTTTGCCGTTGGCGCGACCCTGTTGGGTGTTGGTGGCATTGTGCTGTTTGCTGTCTACGGCCGTCGCCGCGAATTTCAAGTAGCCCTCAACCTGAGCATCGTCACCACCATGCTCACGGCTCCCTTATTGCAAGCCCAACAAGCCAGCGCCCAAAGCGAACAGATCGCCGACTTCAATGCCCGTCAACTTGCCCTGCAAGAAGAAATTATGCAGGTGGCACAAGAGTCAGAAGCATCGCAAATTACCACCCTCTCTCCCTTAGCCCAGCAAGCCGAAATGGTTGCCCTCACCTCCACTTGTGTCATCACCGCCACCAGCGACTGCGACGGCGATGGCCTAACCGACAACGTGGAACGGTATGAGATCGGCACTAACATCGAGAAGGCCGACACCGATGGCGACGGCATCAGCGACGGCCGTGAAGTGACCCCTTACGAATGGTTTGGCACATGGTATCTTGACCCGTTGAAAATGGATACCAACGGCGACGGAATTGATGATGGTGCCGAATGCTTTAATCGCGTTGACATGATTAACGGTGTGGTTGCCGACACGCTGGACATGCCCTGATCTAGCTCTACCCTCGTTCCCTTCACTACGCTACACCGTTATGACTACGACGGCGATGGTGTGCCGGATACGATTGACCTCAAT
>JAGQGA010000989.1 GCA_020432595.1 Anaerolineales bacterium
TGCCCTTATCGGCAACGGCGGTGGGGATTTGGGCGTGTGCCTCGCTACTGCATTTGCCACAAACGGCAGTTCCCGCCACCCTGCGCGAATTTGCCCGTGTGCTGCAGCCCGGCGGCATCTTGTATCTGTCGGTTAAGCAAGGCGATGGCGACCAGTGGACGGCCACCGCCTACGGCCACACCGCCCGCCGCTATTTCGCCTTTTGGCAGCCCGACACCCTGGCACAGCAGCTTGCCGCCGCCGGATTCGCCATCCTCGAACAGTTTAGCTACGCTTGGCCGGAAACCAACTGGCTCATTTGCTACGCGCAAAAGAAACAGAAATAGGACGCAGATTTTCCTGATTTGCCTGATGATCCTATCAATCAGGCAAATCTGCGTTCCATCTGCTTAAGGAACAACCATGACCACTTTTCTACTCATTCGCCACGGCGAGACGGACTGGAACGCCGCCGGCCGTTGGCAAGGCCATGCTGATATTCCTCTGAACAAGCGGGGGCAGCAGCAGGCGGTGGCATTGGCGGCGCGGCTGGCCGGTCACCCAATCAGCGCCATCATCAGCAGTGATTTGCAGCGTACGGCACAAACGGCCGTTCCGCTCGCCACCGCCCACAACCTCCCTATCATCCACGACCCCATCTGGCGGGAACGAGACGTGG
>JAGQGA010000990.1 GCA_020432595.1 Anaerolineales bacterium
CATCAGCTTAGCCCAGCAGAAATTGGGTTTACAGTGTCGCAGGTGGCAATGAGCCTGACGGCCGATGAGCTGACAAAGACAACCATTACGGTGGCATTGGATGGTGACGGCCCGGTGCTGAAGTTTTTGCAGGAGATGCTGAACAAGCAGTTGCAGGAGGAGGAGGGGAAGGAGGCGGTATTAACGGCCGTTAACCACAAACTCAGCGACCCCACCCTTCTCAGCCAGGCCAGCACCCTCATCACCAACCTGCTCAACCAGCTTCTCAACGACGTCGTTTAAAGACAACCGACAACCGACCACTGACAACCGGCTTCCGTCTTTCGTCCGCGTTTGTCCGTGTTTGTCCGCGTCCCATTTTTTAGGAGACACCCATGGCCTCACCTTTACAATTTCTGTTGACCGCCGCCCATAAAGACATGACCAACCCCGGCAGTGATGCTTTCCTGCCCCATATTATCCTCAATCAAAAACTTGACCCCTATACCCTGCCGCCCGATGCCCCCCCCATCATCACCAACGATATTGCTATAACGGGTATTGTTCTCACCGGCGTATCCAACATCTATCTGGAAATTCCCACCGTTAGCGGTGCTGATAGCGAAACCGTCACCGCCACCGGGCAAATTTTGGGCAATAACAGCCACGATGGCTATAG
>JAGQGA010000991.1 GCA_020432595.1 Anaerolineales bacterium
CTTCCAAAGGCATGGCAGCGTGGATGAGCGCCCATTCACGGCTGGTGTAAAGATGCAGCGTTTGCCGCTGCCCCCACAGCTTGACCAAGCTGCGCTCGGTAAACAGCATCTCTTCAAAGCGGGCGTAGGTTAACCCGGTGGTGCGGTTCCACAGGGAAATGGCGGCGGCGGGGAGGATTTGGGCTTGGATGCCAGCGAGGGTGGAAACGGCCGTTGTGACAGCTTCTGTCAACACCCCATCAAACGGCTCCACCAGCCCCGACCGCCGCAGCCGATACCAGCGAATTTGCGCTTCTGTCAGTCGAATCATTGGACGTTACAGAAGAAGTTCAACTTCTTTTGAGAAGTTGAACTTCTAAATAGGTATTTGCAAGGCCAGGAGGGTCTGGTTGTTAGCCTGGTAGCCAACGAGGAAATAGTTGTCAATCATAGGGTGTAGCTTAAGGAAATTATCCACCTGCTCAAAATAAATTGCAATGAGAGATCAAGTTATCCCCAATTTACGAAGTCGGCTACGAATAGCGGATGGCTGACGTTCCAACAGGTTGGAGATGGCCTGCGTACCATGGTGGTTGATAAAAAGCTGTCGCAACTTTTCATCTTCTTCGTTTGACCAGGTTTCGTAAGCACGGGGATAGCTGGCCTTGATTTGGTTTAA
>JAGQGA010000992.1 GCA_020432595.1 Anaerolineales bacterium
CGGCGCCGCAGTTTCCTACGCTCAAGCCGATGTGAAAAAATTGGTTGCTTACTCTTCTGTGAGCCACCTTGGGTTTGTCATGCTCGGTCTCTTTGCTCTCAATGCTGAGGGCGTTTCCGGCGCGATCTTGCAAATGATCAATCATGGTCTCAGCACCGGTGCGTTGTTCCTCCTCATCGGTATGATCTACGAACAGACCCACACTCGCGAGATTAAAGTCTATGGCGGGTTGTGGAAGATCACCCCGGTCTTCGGCACACTCATGTTGATCGCCTCTCTTTCCTCCATGGGCTTGCCCGGTCTCAACGGCTTTGTGGGTGAGTTCACCATTTTGCTTGGCGCCTTTGGTTCCAAAGCTATTGGTAGCCCGTGGTATGCCGGTCTTTCTGCACTCGGTGTGATCATGGCGGCGGTTTACATCCTCTACATGTTCCAAAAGGTCTTCCTCGGACCTGCCGGTGAGATCACTCACCACCACGAACTCAAAGACCTAAATTGGCGCGAGATCGTCACCGTCCTGCCGTTGGTTATCTTCATGTTCTGGATCGGTCTCTACCCCAAGCCTTTCTTTGAGATCCTCGCCCCCGCGGTTGAGAAGTTGTTGTCTGCTTTACCTTTGTAAACTATAACCCTTCCGTCACCTCTTCTCTTCTTTGGG
>JAGQGA010000993.1 GCA_020432595.1 Anaerolineales bacterium
CGAAGAGCGTGCGCGGACCGCGCACGGCGGGCAAATATCTCAAGACCAATGGCCTGAAGGTCCTGGCCGCGCTCGACGCCGTCGCGGCCGCCCACAAGGCGACGCCGGCGCAGGTCGCGCTCGCCTGGCTGATGAGCCGCAAGGGCCTCACCGCCCCCATCGCCAGCGCGACGACGCCCGAGCAGCTCGAGGAATTGCTGGGCGCCGTGAAGCTGTCGCTGACGGCGGCCGACATCGCGGCGCTCGACGACGCGAGCGCGTAATTCTTTCTGTCATCCCCGCGCAAGCGGGGATCCAGGGACCAAAGTTAGACTATGGATTCCCGCCTTCGCGGGAATGACAGACAGGGAAACGGAGAACCGGCAGAGTGGCTTCACTCAAGGAACTCAAAGGTCGGATCAACTCGGTCAAGTCGACCCAGAAGATCACCAAGGCCAAGCAGATGGTCGCCGCGGCCAAGCTGCGCAAGGCACAGGCTGCCGCCGAAGCCGCGCGCCCCTATGCCGAGCGTCTGAGCGCCGTCATGGCCTCGCTCGCCGGCAAGGTGAGTGGAGACGGTGCGCCGAAACTTCTCGCCGGTAACGGCAGCAACCAGCGCCACCTGCTGGTTGTCGTCAACACCGACAAGGGCCTGTGCGGCGGTCTCAACTCGAACATC
>JAGQGA010000994.1 GCA_020432595.1 Anaerolineales bacterium
TAACCAGTGGTGGTGACGCCCCCGGCATGAATGCGGCCGTTCGGGCCGTTGTTCGCGCTGGCATTTCGGCAGGGGCCGAAGTTTACGCAATTTATGAAGGTTACCAGGGCATGGTCGATGGGGCCGACTGGATTCGGCGCATGGTCTGGCAAGATGTCGGTGGCATTCTGTACAAGGGCGGCACCATCATTGGCACGGCCCGCTGCGATGATTTCCGGGAGCGACACGGCCGTTTACGTGCGGCTAAAAATCTGCTCCTTCACGGCATTGACAACCTGGTGGTCATTGGCGGCGACGGCAGCCTGACCGGGGCCAACATTTTCCGCCAGGAATGGAGCGGCTTACTCGACGAGTTGGTCGAAAAAGGTGATATCTCCTACGAACTAGCCCAGGTCCATCGGGAGCTTACCATCGTCGGGCTGATTGGCTCTATCGACAACGACATGTGGGGCACCGACATTTCCATCGGTGCCGACACGGCCCTGCGCCGCATCACGGATGCGGTAGATGCTATCTCCAGCACAGCCGCCAGCCACCAGCGCTCCTTTGTGGTGGAAGTGATGGGTCGCCGCTGCGGCTACCTGGCCCTGATGAGCGCCATTGCAACCGGGGCCGACTGGGTGCTCATTCCCGAAGCGCCACCAAACCTGGACGAG
>JAGQGA010000995.1 GCA_020432595.1 Anaerolineales bacterium
TAGCCATCGAGCGGACGGCCGTAGTAGGGAATCAGCCCGGACACGTCCACCGTGCCCGTTTCGCCGATGTGGACGCGCTCTTCAAATTCGTCAAACACGCGGCGCATCAGGCGGACATGCTCGAACATTTCTGGCTGTTCGACGGTGTAGCGCGGTTCCAGCGTGTGCCCCCACATTTCCCAATAGCTGCCTGGCGTGACGGGCGGGTTGTCCTGAAATGAGTCGTGCTTAATGAGGCAAAGGATGGCATCGACGCGGAAGCCATCGACGCCGCGCTGGAGCCAGAAGCGGAGGGCATTATGCATTGCTTCAACTACCTCGGGGTTGCGCCAGTTGAGGTCGGGCTGCTCGGGCAGGAAGCTGTGCATGTAATATTGCTGCGTCTTTTCGTCCCAGGTCCAGGAGGAGCCACCAAACATGGAGGTCCAGTTGTTGGGTGGCGAGCCGTCTGGTTTGGCGTCGCGCCAGATGTACCAGTCTCGTTTGACGTTGTCGCGGGAACTGCGGGATTCCAGGAACCAGGGATGTTGGTTGGAGGAGTGATTGGGCACAAAGTCGAGAATGATTTTGAGGTTGCGCTGGTGGGCTTCATCCAGCAGGCGGTCAAAGGTTTCCAGGTCGCCAAACATGGGGTGAATGTCGCAGTAGTCGGAGAC
>JAGQGA010000996.1 GCA_020432595.1 Anaerolineales bacterium
GCCTCACCACCTTTATCTTGGGTGCCACCCGCTTTGACCGCCAGTTCTTGCCTTTTTTGGATGTATTGAGCGCACTGCTGCCACCCGCCCTCTTCATCATGTTGGTGGTGGCGTGGTGGCGACCCCGCACCAGCACCCGCACGGCGCTGTGGGCGTGGCTGGCGGGGGCAGCAGTGGCGCTGGTGCTCAAGCTGCAAGGGCAGTTGCTCCATATGCCGCTGGGGGCTTTGGTGAGCATTGGGGTGCTGTTGATTGGGTCTTATGTAAACAGAGATCGGAGATTGGAGATTGGAGAGTAGGGAACTGCTTCGGGTTCGGCAAGAAGTTCAACTTCTGCTGAGAAGTTGAACTTCTAACCCAATTTAATCTTCGCTCCCTATCCGCCGTTGAATGTATTCAACAGCTTCCCTCAGCCGCGATATTTCTTCTGCATCCTCATCTGGAATTTCGATCCCAAATTCCTCTTCCACGGCCATTATCAGTTCAACAATATCGAGAGAATCACCGCCCAGATCATCTGTAAAACTGGCCTCTTGGGTGACTTCTTCTTCATCTACACCTAATTAGTCCACAATGATGGATATCAGTTTGCCTTCTACGCTCATGATAAGAAACCTCACTTTATTGGTACTGCATTACGATTCCGCAGCAAATCG
>JAGQGA010000997.1 GCA_020432595.1 Anaerolineales bacterium
AGCCCGCCCGCCTCGCCCTGGCCCGCCAGTTCGGCGCCGACATACTGCTCAACCCGGCCGACGAAGACGTCGCCGCCGCCATCATCGACCGCTACGGCCCGGAATGCATCGACATCGCCCTGGAATGTTCCTCATCTTACGAAGCGCTGGCAGACACGATGGCCGTCACCCGGCGCAACGGCAAGGTCTGCGTCGTCGGCCAGCTAAAAGGCCCCTACCCGGCCCACCCGCTCTTCGGCATGGATTTCCACCTGGGTGAACTGACCATGATCTCGTCGGATGGCGGCTGGGATATCGCCCGCCACGCCCGCTGGTTCTTCGGCGCCATCCAGCGCGGCCTCATCCGCGACCTAGCCAGCCTGATCTCGCACCGGGTGCCGTTTGGCGAGCTGGAAACGGGCTTTGGTTACATCGAGCATGAGCCGGGGGCGGTGACCAAGGTGGTGGTGGAGTACAATTAAGCGCCATGCGCGTCCCGTGATCGGGAAGATCACTCAACAGGAGAACTACATCATGCAAACCAAACGACTAGGCAGAACAGAATTACAGGTCAGCCTCCTCGGCGCCGGCCTTTCGGAGATCGGTAACCAGTTAACCAAAGCGGACATCGAGCAGGCCAGCCAGGTCCTCAACGCCGCCCTGGATGGGGGCATTAA
>JAGQGA010000998.1 GCA_020432595.1 Anaerolineales bacterium
TTAGATTCGCTTGCCCGTCTGGTCGCTGCTCATACTGAGATACCTTTGACCAAGATTTTGGGTGGGTGTAACGTGGTTCCGACCGATGGGCAGCGTTTCTGGGTGACGTTCAAATGCTTTACGCTATGCCCGTTTCCTCTTTCAGATATCGGTAAACACTGGTTTTGGAAAGACCATAATCTCGCATTAACGTTTTGATGAGAACCCCTTGACGACGGCGTTTTTGTAATTCAACAACTTCCTCCTGATTTAACGTTTTCTGTTTACCAAACCTAACGCCACGCTCTCGGGCTTTCTGAATTCCCTCTCGTTGTCGTTCTGCCCGAATTTCTGTCTCAAACTGAGCAATTGCGCCTAACATGTTGAACAAAAGGCGGCCTGTAGCGCTGTTCGTATCGATATTCTGGTCCAAGACCTGCAAAGCAACTTGTTTGCGTTCTAGTTCTTCCGCAATTTGACAAAGATGCAGTGTGGAACGCGCCAGCCGATCTAGCTTCGTCACCACCAGCGTATCTCCTTGCCGCACATATTCCAGACATGCTTGGAGTTGTGGCCGTTTATCAGTGACCCCGGTTACTTTCTCCTGGAAGATTTTGTCGCACTGTTGCAGCTTATCCAACTGTACAGCTAATGTTTGCCCTACCGAACTTACACG
>JAGQGA010000099.1 GCA_020432595.1 Anaerolineales bacterium
TGCCGTGGTGCCAGGCACGCTTTGGCAATGGAGCCATTGGCGGCTCGCTGGCCTACATCTTCACCGAATCCATCATGGTCGTGGCTGGGTTGTGGCTGCTGCCGGCCGGGGCACTCGACAAAACCAACATCTGGCTCAGCATCCGCGTGCTGCTGGCCGGTCTGGTTATGCTGGCCGTCGTTTGGACCATCCGTGACCTGCCCATTGTCATCCCCATCGCTGTCGGTGGCGTCGTCTACATCGGCCTCATCGTCATCCTGCGCGTTGTTCCTGAAGAAGATTGGGCCGTGCTGCGTGCAGCCGGGCAAAAAATCCTCTCTCGCTTTCGTAAACATCAATCCGAACCCGCTAGCTTATAAAAAGAGGTAGTTTTCATCATGTTGTGGCGTAATAAATCATCCAAAATTGCAGAAGAACGGCCGTCTCTCCTTGTACCCAACCAAGACGGCTCCACCCTCGTCGAATTCCCCATCCCCGTCGTGGACTCCATGCGGCGGCTTGTCGCCCGCGTCGGGCGCGAAGGGTTATTCCCTGAACGACTCGCCCTGGTCTCCTCGCTGCGGCAAGAAGGCACCACCTATCTTTCCCGCGCCCTGGCCGCCACGTTGGCCCACGACCTCGGTGTCACCGTTTGCGCCGTCGAGCTAAACTGGTGGTGGCCCTCTAGCTGGGGGTCGTCCATCTCTGATGAACAAAATCTGGAGGCGTTGCTAACCGGCCGTTCCTCGCTCGATGAGGCGATTTTCCGCACCGGCTGGCCCAATCTCGCCATTCTACCGGCCGGCAACATTCCCCCAGCCCGCCGCTCCATGCTCGCCCACAGCTCCATTCTGCGCGAAGTGCTGGCCGAGCTAAACGAACGCTTTGACCATCTCATTCTCGACATCCCCGCCATTCTGGCGACCAACGATGCCATGCCGCTCGCCTCACTTGCCAGTGCCTGCTGCCTCGTTGTTCACCAAGGCATCACTTCCATCGAAGATGCCAAATCCACCCTCGACGACATCGGCCATTTGCCCGTTTTGGGTGTTGTGATGAACCAAGTCAGCTTGGCTACGCCCAAGAACTTGCTCAAGTTCATCCCGCAAAACTAACCATGAAGCTATTTTTGCTCCTTCTCTTCGGCTCATTTTTTGGCGGTATCTTTCTCTGGAACCGCCCAGGGGTTTGGCGTGTCATCCTTCTGGCTGCTGTCTCAGCCTTTATCTGTTACGCCTACCTGTTCCTAAACCAAATTTAACTGTAATACGACTATGTTAGCAGCAGACGCCATCACCAAAAGCGTACCTTACGTCGCCAAACGCGCCCAGCGCGTACAAATCATCTGGTTTACTCTCTTCCTCACCTTCACGGGCTGGATCATTCTCCGCCTGATGTTTGGCGTAAAAGGAGCTGAACCCTCTTCTCTGGCCTGGACTATTTTCCTGGTTGGCATTGCCGCCGCCTTCTTCCGCCCGCGCTATGGCGTTTATGTCTTGCTCTTCCTTACCCTCGTTGGCGATTCGGCCATGATGTGGTGGTATCCGTTCTTCAAGAACTTTTCCAGCATCGAATCCTTGCTCTATGTCAACGACCAGCTCATCATCAGCCCCCTGGAAGCGTACATTGCCCTCACCTATCTTTCCTGGCTAATACGCAGCATCTGGACACGCCGCCTGAATCTGCATACGGGAGCCATGTTTTTTCCAGCACTGCTCTTTGGGGCGTTTATGGTCTTTGGCATGGCTTATGGCATAAAGCGCGGTGGCTCCCTAACCATTGGGCTATGGGAAGTGCGCCCTATTCTCTATCTACCAGCCATGGTTATCCTGGTCAGCAACGTTCTGGAGAAAAGGGAGCATATCCGCACCCTCATGTGGTGGATTATGATCGCCCTTTTTATCGAAGGGATTGTTGGCTGCTACACCTTCTTTGTGGTGCTAGGTATGGATTTGGGCAATTTGGAAGCCATTACGGAACATTCGGCAGCCATCCATATGAATACGCTGTTTATCCTGGCGCTAAGTGGCTGGCTTTTCAGCACCCCCCGTTTCCATCGCTTTGCCCACCTTGCCATGATTCCACCCGTCTTTATCACCTATCTTGTGACCCAACGTCGTGCGTCTTATGTGGCGCTCATCATTGCCCTTATTTTTATAGCGGTGGTGTTGTACAAGGAAAATCAGAAGGTGTTCTGGGTATTAGTGCCTGCTTCGGCTTTCTTTGGTTTGGCCTATATTGGCGTTTTTTGGAACGCCAGTGGCCCCTTAGGGATGCCAGCGCAGGCGGTGAAATCGGTTATTGCCCAGGACCAAGCCAATTTGAAAGATCAACGCTCCAACCTTTACCGCGAGATTGAGAACGTGAACACAGAATTTACGATACGCCAAATGCCATTGACGGGCGTTGGCTTTGGCAACAAATTCTTTATTCTGGTGCCGCTGCCTGACATCAGCTTTTTTGAATGGTGGGAATACATCACCCATAATTCGGTGCTGTGGATTTGGATGAAGACGGGCGTTGGCGGCTTTTTTAGCATGATTTTTATGATCGGAACGGCCGTTATGCTGGGCGTGCGCGTTGTGTGGCGGATGCCCGGTGGCGAACTCAGCGCCATCGCCCTCACCATGCTCCTCTATGTCATCATGCACTTTGTCTACGCCTATGTAGATATGTCGTGGGAAGCCCAAAGCATGGTCTACGTCGGCACCGCCATGGGCATCCTCAACTGCATGGAACACATCGTGTCCAAACCCATCCCCAAAGGTTTTAAACGGTGGCCGTGGTCACCTGAACCCGTTGCCGCACCTGAAATTTTGCCGCTGCCCGAAGGCATAAAGTAATGTCAATCTTAATGGATTTGGCTTATGATAGTAGCAAGCAAAATAACTATGAACCCAAAGCTACAAAAACTACTGTCCAAACCCAATTTGCGTATTGTGACCATCGTCCGTGATCACATGAGCGGCTTACTCTATGCTGTTCCTAATCTGCGGATCTTGCGGCAGCAATTTCCCGGTGCCCACATTACGCTGCTGGCAAATCCATACGCCATGCCCATTTTGAAAGGGTGCCCGTATGTGGATGAAATGCTGCCATTTTTTCAGTTTCGGCAAGCAGAAGGACCCTTTGCCCGCGCCAAAGGGCTGCTGCGTAAGGCGCAAGCATGGCTAAAGCTGGTTGGTCGGGTTGATTTGGTTGTCCATTTTCGCTGGACGGGACCGGAGACGTTGCTCTTTTGCAGCACGCTGGGGCTGCCGTTCCAGGTGGGCTATAACCAAGACGGGTTAAATCAACTGCTCGATCTCTACGTGGGGCGCGAGGATTTGGTGAACGACAGCACGCGCAAGCGGAACGCTCGCGTGATTGAAGCAATGGGCTTCCCGCCGTTTCCCATGCACATGGAGATGTGGATTTCGCGGGAAGAGGCAAACTGGGCAGAAAACTTTTTACAAGAGCATGGGTATGATCCAACGCAGCCGATTTTTGCCATGCACCCTGGGAGTCACTGGGGCTGTAATGAATGGCTGCCAGAGCGGTGGTCGGCGTTGGCAAATGGGCTGTTGGCAAAGTATGGTGGGCAGGTGGTGTTGACGGGAACGGAAGAAGAACGGCCGTTAACCGAAACAATCGCCCGTAACATCGCCGGCCGCGTCATCAACGCCGCCGGAACCACCAACCTGCCCCAATTCGCCGCCCTGCTCAACCGCGCCAACCTCGTCATTTCCGTAGACACCGCGCCCACCCAAATTTGCCAAGCCCTCAACATCCCCGCCGTCATTCTCATGGGGGCTGGCAACAAAACGTGGACTAGCCAAGAACCAGAGCAAAACATCATCATCCTTCAAGACGAGGAAACAGCCGATGATGAGATGACCCTGTGCGACTTTGGCGCAGGCACCTGCCACAACAGCTTCTGCCGCAGTCGGCTGGCAGGCATTCAACTGCGGCGCGTCCTCCACGCTGCCGAAAAACTTTTAACCGAACAAGCTGTGCTGGCCTAAACAAGAAGTTCAACTTCTCAGCAGAAGTTGAACTTCTCAAAGCCACGATAAAGGAAAATAGGACGCAGATTTTCCTGATCAGGTGAATCAGGAAAATCAGGAAAATCTGCGTCCTATTCTTGAGATAGTTGTCATGATGCAAAAATTGCGCCACGTCCTGCGCGAAGAAATAGAAGGTCTCCATATCAAACTCCTCCTCGGCAAGCTAGTGCTGCGGCTGCTTCCCCCCTATGTCGGCAGTCGGCTGCGCGTCCGCATTTTGCGCTGGGTAGGCTTCGACATTGGGCACGGCACTGTCATGTCGGGAACCCCCATTATCAGCGGTGTTGGCCCCATTTATAACCGACTCCGCGTGGGCAACGATTGTTACTTCAACGTAGACAGCTTCTTCGACCTCAGTGCCCCCATCACCATTGGCGACTATGTGCGGCTGGGGCATCAGGTCATGCTGATGACCAACACCCACAAAATGGGCGAATCTATCTGCCGCGCTGGGGATTTGGAATGCTTTCCTGTCACCATTGGGCGCGGTGCCTGGCTGGGCGCACGCTGCACCATTCTGCCCGGTGTCACCGTGGGCGAAGGGGCCGTGGTCGCCGCCGGAGCCGTGGTCACCAAGGACGTGCCGCCCAACTGCATTGTCGGTGGCGTTCCCGCCAAGCTCATCAAGCGGTTTGAGGAGTTTGAGATGGCAACGAACGGGGTTCATGCCTAAAGCAATTGGAGATTGGAGATTAGAGATTGGAGATTTTGCCCCTCCAATCTCCAATCTCTAATCTCCAGTCTCTACTCATTACGATGAAATTCTCTGTCATCATCCCCGCCTACCAGCCAGACATGGTTGCCGCGCCCATTCAGTCGGTGCTGCGCCAAACCATGCCCAATTGGGAGCTGCTGCTGGTGGGGCAAGGGGAACTGGGCAGCAACCGCGCCAAAGCGGTGCGTGTGGTGGCCGAAGAGTTAGGAGCAGATAACCAGCGGCTGCGCTATTTGCACATTGACAAGCCGGGACAAACGGCCGCTATTAACGCCGGTATTCGCCAGGCTCAGGGTGAATTGATCGCCATTTTGGGCGACGACTGCACCGCCCCCCCCGACTGGCTGGCAACATTGGCTGAAACGTTCCGCCGTTTGCCCAGCGTGGGTGTGGTTGGTGGCGCCGTGCATAAACCGGCCAAGCTGCGGCGTGGCAAAGCGATTTGCAGCAACATTGTGCCGGCCGAAGCTGTGTATGACCCCACTGTGCAAACCAAGGCACCGGCCGGCTGGGATTGGCTCGTCATCAACATGGCAATGCGGCGCGAAGTGGTGGCGCAGGTAGGGCTGTTTGATGAGCATCTTGGCCCTGGCACTGGCTTTTCGGCCGCTGGCGACACCGATTACAAGCTGCGGCTGGAAGCGAACGGGGTTGTCATGGCAACCACGCCTCATGCCGTCGTCTACCATACGCACGGCTATCGGTATGGTTGGCAGGCAGCACTGGAATTTTCGCGCAAAAATGCCCAGGGCAACGGTGCATTAGCCGCCAAGCTCACCCTAATGGGCGACCCACGAGGGCAAGAGTGGGCAAAAGAAAACCGGCGGATGCGCTGGCTGAAATGGAAACGGCCGTTTCGCCCCCACCGCCTTTTATTTGATATCCGACGTTGGCTTGATTTTCAACACGCCTATCACCGCTGTTTGCAAGCGTTCAAGGTTTCGGATGGTGTATTAGAGCCTTGTTAACCCTAGGTGGCTAGTCATAATCTTCGCAGCACGGTGTATTGGTACCAAACTGACTAGAAACAATTATTTTTGAATGAGAAGTATCTATGTCAAATTTAGCAACAGCAACATCTGTTACCAAACAAGCACAAACACCAAAGCTGGTTTGGGAAGAAAAGAAAAAGCGCAGTTTCAGCAACCTGCTTCGTACCGGTATGGCGATGCTGCGGGCGCACTGGTATTTGCGCCATGTTACCCATTTAGGCCGCAAGGTGCGCGTTTGGGGCAAACCGGATATTCACAATCGGGGTGAAATGATCATTGGTGACCGGGTGCGGCTGTTTAGCCGAATTACTCCCACTGAGTTGGTGTCAGCGGATAACGGCCGTTTAGAGATCGGCGAAAACACCTTCATCAACCACGGCTGCTCCATCGCCGCCATCCAATCCATCATCATTGGGCCAAACTGCAACATTGGCACCTATGTCAACATCATGGACAACCAGTTCCACCGCGTGGAACCCGAACTGCGGCACGAAATTCCCGACTCAGCCCCCGTCGTCATCGGCGAAAACGTCTGGCTCGGAACCCGCGTGGTCGTGCTGCCTGGTGTCACCATCGGCGCAGGCAGCGTCATCGGCGCGGGCAGCGTTGTCACCAAGGACATTCCCCCCCGCTCCGTGGCGGCCGGAATGCCCGCCAAAGTTATCAGGACAATGTAATCATGGTCAAAATTAGCGTCATCGTCCCTACCTATAATCGCCTAGCGCGGCTAAAGCGCGTTTTGGCCGGGCTGGAACAGCAAACCTACCCGCTTACCCAATTTGAAGTGGTCGTGGTTTCCGATGGTGCCAGCGACGGCACCAACGACTATTTGCAAAAATTAGTCAACGAAAACAGGACACCGCTCAACCTTCGCCCCGTTTTACAACCCAACCAGGGGGTGGCCGCCGCTCGCAACAACGGCATCAAACACGCCCAGGGTGACTATGTCCTGTTTGTGGATGATGACGTGGTGCCTGAGCCGCAGCTCATTGCGGAACATTTAAACTGGCACGACAAATATGGCGCGGATGCCGTGGTGCTTGGCCCCATGCTCACCCCGCCCCAGTTCAACATGCACCCCTGGGTGCTGTGGGAACAGGCGATGCTGGAGAAGCAGTACCAGGCGATGCTGGCAAAGGAGTGGGATCCGACGGCGCGGCAGTTTTACACCGGCAATACGTCGTTGGCACGCTACCACATCGTAGAAGCAGGTGGCTTTGACGCTTCGTTCCGCCGCGCCGAGGATGTGGAATTGGCGTATCGGCTCAGCGACCGGGGGCTGCGGTTTGTGTTTAACTACCAGGCGGTGGGCTACCATTATGCGGAGCGCAGCTTCCCATCGTGGATTGCCATTCCTTATGCCTATGGCCGCAATGACGTGATTTTTACCTATGACAAGGGGCAAAGCTGGCTGCTGCCGACCATTTGGAAGGAGTTCCATGGTCGGCATGGGCTGGTGCGGGGGCTAACGGCACTGTGTCTGGATCGGCCAGTGTTGGCAAAAACGGCCGTTTTTGCCCTCAAACAAGCCGCCGCCATCGCCCACAAATTCGGCCAGGAACGCCTGGCCGGCATGGCCTACAGCGGCATCTTCAACCTGCGCCACTACCAGGGCATCGCCGACGAACTCGGCGGGCGCGACCTCTTTTACGCTGGCGTGGCAGGCAAACAAGTCCAGCCCCACAACCATGTCGCCCAGCAGCAACTTTTGGCAACGGAGTAAGCAATCATGTTTGAAACCTTCAAAAAAGATGTCCAGCGTTGGATCGTCCCCGAACAAATCGCCGATCCTTCCGAAGTCACCCTCAGCAAAACCCTTAAACTCTTGCTGCACTACATGCCGCTCCGCGCCATGCTCTGGTTCCGCATCGGCTCCTGGCTGCACCAAAAGCACGTTCCCTTCCTCCCCGGCTCCATCCAGCGGCGCATCTACCGCAAATTTGGGCTGGAAATGGTCATCAGCCAAAAAATTGGCGGCGGTCTCTACATTGCCCACCCCATTGGCACCGTCATTTCTGTCAGCGAACTGGGGGAAAATTGCAGCATTGTTGCCAACGTCACCATTGGCATGCGGAACAAATGGGCATTTCCTAAAATTGGCGACCGGGTATTCATCGGTGCGGGTGCCCGTATTTTGGGCGACATCACCATTGGCGATGAAGCCCTTATTGGTGCGAATGCTGTTGTTATTCGAGATGTGCCTGCGGGCGCAACGGCCGTTGGCATACCAGCCAAGCTGCTGGACACCAGCGGCAAGGCCGAGCGCAAACAGCCCGGCAACCCCAACGAAACATTTCAAACCAGCAGCAATGGCATTGCGGTACACTAGCTTATGATTCGCGCAACCTTTATTATGGAGCAGCATCTTGGTCATCGCTCCTATTATGAAAATCTGCGCCAGGTAATTGACGAAAGCCCACACATTGACCCTACCTGGGTGCCTGTAACCTACACCCAGTCGGGCAGCATGTGGGAGCGATTGCCGCTTCTCTCGCCCCATGTGCGCGGCACGTTGGCGGGGCGAATGCAGGTTAAACAGGGGTTACGCCAACCAACCGACATTTTTCTTTTCAATACCCAGGTGCCGGCCGTTTTGGGCGGCACCATTGATCAACCATATCTTCTCGCTACTGATATTACACCCATCCAATATGATCAAATGGCTCATTATTACGGCCACCGACCCGATCAGGATGGCATACTCAGCCGCTACAAGCACCAGGCCAACCTGAAAACATTTCAGGGAGCCGCCCGTGTGTTGCCGTGGTCAAGCTGGACGGCCGATTCGCTGATGCATGATTATGGCGTTGACCCTGACTGCATTGAAGTCATTCCGCCTGGGGTTGACACCACCATCTGGCGGCCCCGGGAGCAAAGCAGCTTCCGCAAAGCGATGCGTATCCTCTTTGTAGGAGCCGACCTTAAGCGCAAGGGAGGCGACTCCGTGCTGAAAGCGTTCCGCTCATTGGCTAAAGAGATGGTTGAGCTTATTGTGGTCACTCAGGACAAACTGCCGCTGGAGCAAGGGGTGCGAGTATACAACAATATGAAGCCCAACTCGCCAGAGCTAATCGCGCTTTATCAATCGTGCGATGTGTTTGTGATGCCCAGCAAGGCCGAGGCGTTTGGCATTGCCGCCATTGAAGCCAGCGCGGTGGGGCTACCGCTGATCACAACGGCCGTTGGTGGTCTCAAAGATATTGTTGAAGAGGGTAAAACTGGCTTCTTTATCCAGCCAGATGATCATGCAACCCTGGCGCGTCGCCTGCATCTGCTGGCGAAAAACCCAGGTTTGCGCCGTGAACTGGGTCATGCTGCCCGCCAGCGTGCGGAAACGCAATTCAACAGCTATACCAACGCTGGCCGTATCGCCCACATCCTCCAGGAAGTCGTCGCCCAAAAGGTCTGCTAATGTCATTTCGTTTATTTATTGCCCTGCTGCTTTTAGGGCTGCTGGCAGGCTGCACGTCCAACGCGCCTGCCAACCCGCCGGCCGGTACGCCCACGCCGCACCCCTTTTTGGCACAAGAAAACCAGGATCTGGGTGATTTGGTAGAAGGGGAAGCCCTGTTTTCTCAACGACTGCCAACACCGACACCGGAACCAACACCCACGTCTTCGGTGGCGGAGTTTGTGGGGGAAGGAGGGGGGGGAGAAACGGCCGTTTCTGCCAACATCTTCCGCATCCCCATCCTCATGTACCACCACATAGACACCATCGCTGCCAACGCCGTGGGCAGCGAATTTTTCGTTTCCCCCGCCGCCTTCCGCCAACAAATGGGGTATTTGGCCGACAACAGCTACACCCCCATTACCCTCAACCAGCTTTCCGCACACCTCAACGACGGCGCAGTGTTACCAGAAAACCCAATCATCCTTACCTTTGACGATGGCTACAACGATGCCTACGACAACGCCTTCCCCATTCTGCAAGAGTTTGGCTTCACCGGCACCTTTTTCATCATTACCGATCTGGCCGATGAGGAGATTGAGGGGTACATGAATTGGGAAAAAATTGCCGAGATGGCTGAGGCTGGCATGAGCATTCAATCCCACAGCCGCACCCAGGGCGACCCGCGCGGGCGCGAACCGGCCGAACTGCTGGCCGACCTCGCAGCATCACAGCAGGCGATTGCCCGCCACACCAGCACCACCCCCCGATACCTGGCCTATCCACGTGGGCTTTACAACGACGAGGTGCTGGCAGCGGTGGAAGAAGCGGGGTTTGCTGGGGCGTTGACGGCAAACATGACGTGGCAGGATGGCTTTGAACGGCCGTTAATCTGGCCCCGCCTCTTTGTCAACCACGATCTACCCGTCGCCGACTTTGCCAACCTCATTACCTTTGCCAACCTCAACAGCCAAGAAAGGCAAGCTCGCGCCAATGAACGGCTACTGGCTGCCAACATCTACAGCGACAAAGTGGAAGGAGATTGGGCACTAAGCGGCAGCCCTAACAGCGATTGGGTTGAGCAAGACAGCAACCAGCCCCACCTGGGCGACTATGCCCTGGCCGCCAAGCTGGCGCGCCCCGGCGACTCTCTGCTCTTTCACGTTGCAGAAAACGCCCAGGGACAATACCACCGCGACCACGTGTACGGCTTTGGCTTCTGGCTCTATAGCGGCGCAGGGGAAATTGCCCCCGACGATCTCAGCATCATCGTCGCAGGCAGCAACGTCTACCCCTATTGGCGAGCCGATGATGACTCGCTCGACGGGCAAGAGGTGCTAACCTTCTCCGGCCGCCGCCTTTATGGTCTCGATTTTAGCCGCCCGCTGCCACCCAATACCTGGATTCAGGTGGAAATTATTCTCGACGAATTATTCTACGACCCGCTTTACCTGACCGAAGCGACAACAACCACAACGACAGATGCCACGCAAAGCGAGTTTATTATTGACCCCAACTATGAATACGTCACCGGTTTCTATATCGAGGCGGTGGGGGGTCTGTCGCAAACGATTTATCTTGACGACGTGCAAATTCTTTTATTGGAGTAATAAGTAAGCGTTATGAAGTTCCGCAATCATTTCTGGATTTTTCTCGGCTTGGTGCTGGTGGCGTGTGGGCAAGGTGGCGGTGTGTTGCCAACGACCAATGGCGAAACGGCCGTTTCCTTCAATACCAGCGACAACCTTCTGACCATTCACATAGACACCAGCCAAAACGTTCATACCATCAGCCCCCTCATCTATGGCTTGTCCGGAGCCACAACCGAATACATAGACGGGCTACAGCCCACGCTCAACAGTTGGGGCGGCAACCCCAGCACCCGCTACAACTGGGAGCATGGTCGCGCCTGGAATGCGGGCAGCGACTGGTTTTTCCGCAACGGCAACTATGGCTTTCAGGGCGAATCGGCCAGCGACGAATTTTTAGCACAGGCACAGGCGACTGACATGGCCGTGCGGCTGGCCGTGCCCACGCTGGGCTGGGTTGCCAAAAACGACGACAACAGCACCTGCTCCTTCCCGCTGGCAAACGGCGACTGTGGCAATGGCAACAACAGCAACTGCGACTCCCCCAACGAAATGGCTGACCCCAACCGTGCCAACGTCCCCAGCACCCCCGACACCGTTCGCGCCTGGCTGCGCCACATCAACCAGCAGGGGTTTAATGTGCGCTTTGTGGCAACCGACAATGAGCCTGAGCTATGGGGCTACACGCATTACGATGTTCACCCCGACTGCACGACCTACGCCGAGATTTTGCAGACGTTCTTGGCCTATGCAACGGCCGTTCGTGCTGAAATACCCAACGCCGAAATCACTGGCCCCGTCACCTGCTGCTGGTGGTATTACTGGAACTCGGCCGCTGGAGACGAAGACAAAAAAGCCAACGACGGACAAGATTTTCTCCCCTGGTTTTTGGATCAGGTGCGGCAGCACGACGAAGCCAACGGCAGCCGCACGCTGGATGTACTCGACATCCATTACTATCCCGAAGGGGTCTACAATAATAACATTGAGCCACAAACCGCTGCCCTGCGGCTCCGCTCCACCCGCTCCTTGTGGGACCCCAACTACGCCGACGAGTCGTGGATTGACGAGCCAATCTATCTGCTGCCGCGCATGAAGCAGCTTTTGGCCGACCATTACCCCGGCACCAAGCTGGGGCTAAGCGAATGGAACTGGGGTGCCGACGACACCATGAACGGGGCACTGGCAATTGCCGACGTGCTGGGCATCTTGGGGCGCGAGGATATCTACTTTGCCGCCTATTGGCGCGTGCCGCCGCTGGACAGCCCCGGCTTCAACGCTTTTAAGCTCTACACCAATTTTGACGGGCAGGGCAGCCGCTTTGGCGACAAGTCGGTGCTGGCGCTGGCAGAAGATGGCGATAAGGTAAGCAGCTATGCGGCGATTGACAGCGCGACGGGCAATTTGCACGTGATGCTGGTGAACAAGGGGCTGGATGGGGAAACGGC
>JAGQGA010000009.1:0-915 GCA_020432595.1 Anaerolineales bacterium
ATCCACTCGGCCGTGGTCATGCTGCGCTCCCCTTCCGGCTTTTGCTGCTCAATCGCCCGCACCAAAATGGCCCGCAAGGCATTGGTGGGATTGTTGTCATGCTCCGCCATCGCCTCCTGCACAATCTTCAACCGCATCAGCGGGCTTTCAGTCAGCTTGGGGCCACCCCAAAAGTGGGTCAGAGCATCCCGCACCATCGTCGTAAAGTCGGGGTTTTCCGCCAAGTCGCTTGGGTCAGAGGCCAGTTTTTCATCGGCCGTCAATACCCGCAGCCCGCCAAAAGCCGCCGCGCTGCGCCGCTCCTGAAACGCCGTGATTTCGGGCAAAATCCCTTCAACGGTGGCAAACACCTGCTGCTGAATAATGCGGTCTTCCAAGGCGTGCGCCGCTTGATCCACCAGCCGATCCAGCACGTCCTGCTCCTCCAACGATAAATTGGGGTAATCGGCACGGGCGCGAATGCCCAAAATGCCCAGCAGCAGCTCCTCGTTTTGGTCATACAGTGGCCGTATCCAGTAATTTTGCCAAATAATAAAGCTGTCTACGCGCTGTAGCTGCTCGTCGGGATATTGGCCATTGGCCTCCACCTCAGTCAATTCGCGCAGGTCGTCACCGCTCTCCAACAGCGAATCGGTTTCGGCTAGTGATCCCACCACGGCTTCAAGTTTAGGCCCTTTAGCGGTAATGGCTGCCACAAAAGCAGTGGGGGTTCGCATGGCCTCGCAGGTGGCAGCCAACACGCTTTCCAAAAATTGATGCAGGTCGCTGGTGGTTAACAGCCGTTCGCTCAAGATTTGGATGCGGCGCACATCGGGTTCATCATTGAGTTGGAAGAGGCGCTCTAACGGCCGTTTATAAAAATGAACGGCCCACTCCACCAACATCACCGTTGCCACCAGCGAAAACCCCAACGCC
>JAGQGA010000009.1:973-3453 GCA_020432595.1 Anaerolineales bacterium
ACACAATCGTCCCCGCCAGCGGCACCCGCGCCATAAACTTGAACAGCCGCACCCGCACCACTCGGTCAGGCGAATCCGCGCCAAAATAAGTCAGGTTAGCCGTCAGAAAGGCAAACATGACGCTCACTACTAAATTGCCGCCAATCAGCAGCGGCCAAAACAGCAGCGGGATGTTGGGACTAAAGACACTGCTCACCAGCAGATAGGGGAAAACAGCCAGGGGGGCTGCAATAAAAGCGAGGAAGGTAGTAGTCATGCGGCGACGGGTGTCAGAAATGAGACAGCGCTGCCGGGCACGCCAGACGTTGTAGAGAGAAACGGCCGTTGTTAACCAATAATACAGCGCAAACAGCGGAAACAGTAACCCCGCCTGTAAATGAAGTAGCTGCGATGTGCGCTGCACTTCCCCCACCAGCCAGTCGCTAAACAACGCCAGCAACAAAAACAGAAACCCCGTCACATAGAACACCGGCACCAAATAGCGCCGTCTACGCGCCTCTGCCCCTGTTGTGGCTAGCAAGGCATCGGATAAGTGGTACTGGGCGGCCGGCACCAGAGCAATCCCAATCCATTCCAGGCGCAGCCACGTCTCTGCCGAAACCGTCACAATCGTGCGGCTCACGAGCAGTTCCACCAAATACACAATCACCACAAAGCCAATAAGCGCACAAAACGAGCGAATCACCGCGTGGCGTGTCACGCGGTTCAGGTTGTATAGCACAACGGCCGCACCAAAAATAACGATTATCGCCTGTAAGACATCGTTGAAGAACGAGAGAAGATTGGCTATGTCGCTATCCATTACAATTGTTGAAACAAGGGCAGAGCGATGCTTTACCATCACTCTGCCCTATCTGCTTTTTAGTCAAGACCTTTTAGCAAGAAGCAACCCCGTTTAGCCGTGAGTCCAAGCCCGAACAACGTTTTTCTTGGCGTGCCAATCTTGAGCTTTGGCCTAAGCCGGGGTGGGTGAAGGAGGTAGATCAAGTGAAGGCGGCTTCCACTCCGATGATTCATTCCCCTGCGTCTTGGAACCTGGACGTGATGAAGCTGGGGGATTGGAGCTAGGTGGGCGAGGCGGCATTTCCCCCTCTTCCATCAAGGACGTAAACTCATTGGCTTCCAATGTTTCCACTTCCAGCAGCCACCTTGCTGCCAGTTCCAGCTTGTCTCGGTGTTCCGTTAAAATTTGCGTTGCCCGTTCATACTCCCCATCAATAATCCGCCGCACTTCGGCATCAATCTCTTCCGCAATCGCATCAGAATAATCCCGCTGCTCGCTAATCTCGCGCCCCAAAAAGACCATCTCCTGCTTTTGCCCATAGACACGCGGCCCCAGCTTCTCGCTCATGCCATATTGCGTCACCATCATTCGGGCAATCCGCGTTACCTGCTGCAAATCACTGCTGGCTCCCGTAGTAATCTCGCCAAAGATAATCTCTTCCGCCACACGCCCGCCCAAGGCAGTACCAATCAAGGCAATGCACTTAGAACGGCTCCACATGGTATTGTCATCTTCTAAATACCACGTTACGCCTCCGGCCATGCCGCGTGGAATAATCGTCACCTTACGCAAGGTTTGCCCATGCGCCAGAAAATGGCTCACGACAGCATGACCAGCTTCATGGTAAGCCGTAATCTCTCGCTCTTCCGCGCTAATTACCCGGCTCTTGCGCTCCGGGCCAAGCTGTACCCGCTCAATGGCCTCCTGAAACTCAGCCATGCCAATGCTTTTACGGTTCCGCCGGGCAGCCAGTAGTGCCGCTTCATTGACCGTGTTTTCAATATCGGCTCCCGCAAAACCAGGCGTTGCCTTTGCCAGAACGCCCACATCTACTTTGGAGGCAATAGGTTTGCCGCGCAAATGCACCTTGAAAATTTCCTCACGCCCCCGCACATCAGGCTTGTCAATCACAACGCGCCGGTCAAAGCGACCAGGGCGCATCAGTGCCGGGTCAAGAATATCGGGGCGATTGGTAGCGGCCAAAATGATGACATGGGTATCGGTATCAAAACCATCCATCTCCACAAGGATCTGGTTCAAAGTTTGCTCACGCTCGTCATGTGAACCACCCAATCCCGCGCCACGCTGCCGACCGACTGCATCAATCTCATCAATAAAAATAATGCATGGGCTGTTACGCTTGGCTTGTTCAAACAGGTCGCGCACCCGGCTGGCCCCCACACCCACAAACATCTCCACAAATTCCGAGCCAGCTATTGAGAAAAAGGGCACACCCGCCTCGCCTGACACAGCCTTAGCCAGCAGCGTTTTCCCCGTGCCAGGGCTGCCAACCAACAGCACCCCCTTGGGAATTCGCGCCCCAAAGCTTACAAACTTCTCCGGTTCCTTGAGAAATTCAACAACTTCCTGTAGCTCCTCCTTGGCTTCAACGGCTCCGGCAACGTCATCAAACCCAACCGTAGGATGATCCCCAGTAAACATGCGTGCCCGGCTTTTGCCAAACGAGAGTGCCTGG
>JAGQGA010000009.1:3552-27451 GCA_020432595.1 Anaerolineales bacterium
CCAATAATGCTGAGCCAATTCCCCCATTGGCTGGGAGGTGTATAGGTAACAACTGGCTGCCCGTCCACATAATCGGCCTCTGTAACGCCATAAGTGCGTAAAATCTCTTCGATGGAGCTAACTCCACTTACAAGGGTCTGGGTAGAGGCACGATTGGGATTAACATATGTAGCAAGGACTTCTCGTCCATCGCCAGAAACCTGAAGCTCCCGCACCTCATTTTGCCGTATTTCCTGCGCTAATTGACTAATAGAAATGCTTTGTATGGTCGGTGTTGCTAGATTGTAATTCCAAAGAATAGCAATAACGGCAAAACCTATTAAGATGTATACAAACCATCGCGTTATTCTAGTTGAATTCACTAGCTGCCTCCGCTTTGTTACTGTTGCAAATTTGAGTATAACAGAAAGCGAGGTGCATGGCGAGAGTCGCCGTTAAGCGAATGGGGCAATTTTGCCAAATTACCTGAAAAAACGCTGTAAAAAGGGGTTGTGCTAATTTTTGTTTGTGTTATGATTATGTGCTCGTTGCACAGCAGCATAAATAGAATAGAAATGCTCGCTGTTTTCCGCTCTTGACAAGGATCAAGGGCTAAAGCTCGCTCGAGTTAAACCATGGAAAGGAGGTGTTGCAACATGCGCGAGTACGAAGTCACAGTAATTTTGCAATCTAAGCTTGAGGAACCTCAACGCAATCAGCTTATTGAAACAGTAAGTGAATTGTTGGTTCCGGGTGCTGGTGAAGATCAAAAGCCAACGGTTGATGTTTGGGGGCGGCGTAAGCTGGCTTATCCCATCCGCAAGCAATCAGAAGGTTTTTATGTCTTATACCACGCTTCAATGGATCCGGCACGTGTTGATGAAATAGAACGCAGTATGCAATATAACGAAGATATTCTACGTTATCTTGTTGTACGTAAGCCAGAGTAGTTTGAAGACGGGGGTAGTCCTGTGAATAAAGGCCTGAACAAAGTTATGGTAATAGGTTGGCTGGACTCTGACCCCGAAATCCGCTACACGCCTAGTGGTCGGCCAGTTGCATCTTTTAGTGTTGCAACATCCCGTTCCTGGACTTCTTCGGAAGGTGAACAACATGAGGAAACGGAATGGTTCAATGTTGTAGCCTGGGGAAGCCTTGCCGAAATTTGCGGCAAGTATTTGGCGAAAGACCATCAGGTATATATTGAAGGGCGTTTACAAACGCGTGGATGGGAAGACAGTGCTGGGCGCAAACATTTTCGTACAGAGGTAGTTGTGCACGATATGATTCCGTTGAATGACGAGCAACTGTCGTAAGAACACGTAGCAGGTTTTGGCTTAGGTATTGGCTGACTTTTTGAGCAGTTCCCAAAAGAGTGCAAGTGAGATCCGAGCCAGTCCCGGTTTTACAAATAAAGATAGTTAAGATAAGTCTCGCAGAAAGCAGGATAATAGCTGTTTTGGCTATTCCTGTTTGCGGGGAGGTTTTGTTATGATGCAGCAAAATCGCGCAAGAGGACGGAAACGTCGTAGAAGCTGTCAATTTTGTGTTGATAATGTGAAAGAAGTTGACTACAAGGATGCAGATGCCTTGTTTCGTTATGTGAATGAATACGGCCGTTTAAAGCCACGGCGGCAAACAGGTGCTTGTGCCAAACATCAGCGGGCAATTGCCATTGCTGTGAAACGGGCACGCCACATTGCTTTGTTGCCATTTGTTGCTGACTAAGGTTAATTCCTATGGCCAAAAAGAAAGAGCAGACCCCTGATGAGGTGGCCCAACGCCAATCCAGGAAAGAAATTCTGCTGGCGCGTAAACAAGAGCAGCAAATGCGGCGTATTCGCCTTGGGGCGTATATTGTTGGTGGTTTGTTACTTCTTGTGTTGCTTGTTGGCTTGGTCAATGAGTTCCTGATTGTGCCAAACCGGGCGGTAGCTGTTGTCAATGGCGAGGAAATCTCGCTAAGCCAATGGCGCGACCGGGTGACGTATGAGCGGGCGCAGCGTATTGTGTTTTTGGAAAACCAGTATGAGGCGTTTGATGGGAATGTAGGCATTATTCAGCAATTTGCAGGGCAATCAATCAATGATTTGTTGGACAGCGAAGGGTTAGGCCAGGCTGTTCTTAACCAGATGGTTGATGAGGTAGTAATTCGACAGGCAGCGCAGGAACGGGGAATTTCTGTTAGTGAAGCGGATATTGATACGTACATTGGTGAAAGTTTTAACTACTTCAATGGTGAATCGCCAACGCCGTTTCCAACGGCAACGGCAACGATCATGCCCACGCCTTCGCTAACGCCCATCCCAACGGCCGTTATTACTGAGGTCGTTCCCACCAACACCCCGTTCCCAACGGCTACCATAGGACCAACGGCCACACCACGGCCAACAGCTACACCTGTTTCAGAAGAAGCATTCCAAACAGATTTAAACGATCTGGTTAGCAGCCTGACGGCGTTGGGTGCCAAAGAGCCAGTGTACCGCAGCGTGGTAGCGGCTCAGCTTTACCGTGAACAATTGGCCGATGCTCTGGCCGAAGAGCAATCTCTCCCTCAGGAAGCAGAACAGGTCAACCTGTTCCAAATCTCGACAACTGTTGAGGCGGATGCCCAAGAGTTGCTGGCAATGGTTGAAGCTGAGGGATACCTCACCGTTTGGAACACGCTTCGCAGCGGCGAAGCGGACATTCAGGCAAGTGCTTCGGAAATTCTGGGGCGTTTGCAGGAAGATTTGGCGCAAGAGCTGGATGACAATATTGCTCAAGAAGCGTTTTCCCTACCGTTAGACACACCAAGTGGGGTGTTAGAACGGGATATGGGTGATAAGACAAAGACATATTACATCATCCAGGTGAGCGGGCGTGAGGTAAAGCCTCTGTCTGACAGCCGTTTCCAAAGCAATAAGCTGCAAGCCCTGTCAAACTTTATTGATACACAGCTAACAGGTGACCTGGAGCTAACGGATGTGGCTGCGGGTCGGGCACCATCAGTACCGGTGATTGACCAAAAGTTCCTGGCCGCGCCAACGCCTCCCCCGGCCGATCCGTCTACGCTGACGATCCCGGATACAGGTGATGGCGGCAATTAGCAACTTAACGATGAGATAGCTGTAATTAGTGGCTGGTGTTTTTACCAACCACTAGCTACTACCAGCCACTGATGTTATGAGGAGGTCAAGTCAGCATGATTTGGCCTCTTTTTGTTTATGGATGAGTTAACCTGGTTAGAGGGAGTTATATCGGTGGAGGCGGCGATTCGGTCGGGTAATCGGCCGATTGAGGGGGTTTATTTACGGCGGGGAAAATGGCAGCGGGAGGTGCAGCAATTACGCCAAACGGCCGTTTCCGCCAACATTCCCGTCCACACAATAGATGACACCTTTATTGCCGAGCGCGTAACTGGGCAAAGCCACGGCGGCGTACTGGCGCAGGTCGGGGCACGCCGCTTTTTGTCGCTTGAGGCACTTATCGCCCACGAACCAGCACCCGTCGTAGTGATGCTTGACGGCATTGAAGACCCATTTAACTTTGGGCAGGCAGTGCGTACGCTGTATGCAGCGGGAATAAATGGGGTGGTTGTGCGCCCCCGCAACTGGCTATCGGCGGCGGGTGTGGTGGCACGAGCTTCGGCGGGTGCTTCGGAATGGATGCCAATGGCGGTGGCAGAAACGGCCGTTTCTGCCGCCACCTACTACAAAACCCACGGCCTCACCATCGCCTGTTTAGCCCAAGAAAGAGCCGTCTCCCTGTTTAAAACCGATCTCAACCGGCCGCTTTTTTTGCTCATCGGCGGCGAAAAACGAGGCATCACCCGCTCCTTTCTCAGCCAAACCGACCTGCGGCTGCAAATCCCCTATGGCCGCCCCTACCCGCAATCACTCGGCACCGTCGCCTCCGCCGCCGTGCTGGGGTTTGAACTGATGCGGCAAAGAATGGGGTTGGTAGCTGGTGGCTAGTGGCTGGTTATGTACCAACTACCAGCCGCTACCAACAATTAATCACCACACGGAACCTGCTCAAACATATCCTTGGACACACGCGCCCCGGTGCCATCTTCCACCTGGAATGACACGGGGTTGCCACGGCAGGCTCGCCAACGGTATTCAAATACTGACCCATCTTGTCGCAAACTCCCGTCTCGATAGTAGACATAATCACCGTCGCCGCCGCGTGCCGTAATGGTGACAGTAGCAATTGCTTCGTCCTTATTGTTGGGGTCAATACGCCAAACAATGTTGACATCAAAATCAAGCGGCCCAGCATTTTCTGGCTTGAGTTTGAGGCTGGCAAGAATGGCATCATATTCGGCACGATAATAAACAAAGGGGTCGTCGGTGGGCAGCGCGGGGGGCGTTATGGCTCGCACCTCGATCACGCGGTCTTCATGGGCAATGTAGGTTACGACACTATAAGGCAAGTCAACAATGCCAACGCTGCTTTCGGGAGTCGCATCGCCAGGTTTGGGGCGATTATCTTCGGTTTGCTGAATGGCGGGATTGCCATCTACCGTCAAGCTACGCACGTTGTCGGGGGTGTCAAAGCGTTCGCTCCAATCGGTTAACGGCCGTTCATCCGGGTTCGGATGCACGCTAATCGTCAGCCAAAAGCCACCCAGTGGCAACTCCTGCGGGCTGCGAGCGTTAACCGTGGCAAAATACTGCTCGCTGTCAGGCGCACCAAAGTTGGGCAAATCCAGCAGCGATTTTGAGTATGCCAGCGCATAACGCTGCGCGTCGTTTTGGTACTCTTCCCGCTCCGTTTCCAAAATGGGCGGGTCAGGCAGTGCCGGCAGCCCATTCACGCTACCCACGCTGCTGTTTAAGCTAACCAGCTCGCCAAAAACCCAGCCGCGCCCATTAACGCCGCCGGGGTGTTCAATGGCCCACCATTTGCCGTCCATGCTTTGCCCTACAATAGTTGCCTGGCGGCCAGCCGGAAACTGCTCAATGACATCGTAGCGGGTGCTGGGGCCTTGACGCACGTTTACAGCATCGAGCGTGGACAGGGTAAGGCGCGGCGCGGGCAACGTTGCCGTGGGCGCAACGGTGGGCTGCTGGTTGGGGTCAATGGGAATGGGGGTACCAGAAACGGCCGTTGTGCCATTCTCGCCTCCTCCTTGCTCCGCCACCCCGCCCACAATCGTAGGCGGAGGCCCAATCTCCGGCTGTGTCTCAAACTGACTAGCAAAATTACAAGCCAAAAGTGCAAAAATTAGAAACAAAATTGAAGCAAAAAATGATCTAGTTTTCATCGTTGTGTAACCATACCCCCTTGCCTGACTGCTGGCAAGATGGCATTGCCTTGATTAGCTCATTATTAACCATCCAACCCATCATTGATGCACTGTTTGCCACTGATTTTCTGATGCTTTCCCTTTCCACCTATTTTTGAACCATCAACTGTTACCTGTTTATCATTTGAACAGTACCCCATGTAATGCGATTTGAAAGGAATAACCCGTATAGTACTACTGTCCTGATTTGTTTTAAAGAGAGAAGGAATCACCCCGCACAATCAGGACAGATTCCTCTGTCGAAATGGCTGATTGGCAGCGTGAGCAAACAAGCAAGCCGTTTCTTAAGTGATGTACTCATGCAAAGAAATGTCTCCGGAACTGTATTGTTAGTTGAAGATGACCCCATGACGCGCAACATTTTCAGCTTGATTTTGACCCGCACGGGTTTAGACATCATCGAAGCGGTAGACGGGATTGATGCTCTGGAAAAGGTTGCGCTTCACACGCCTGATGTCGTGATGTTGGATGTCACGATGCCCCGAATGGATGGCTTTCAGGTTTGCGAGGCACTACGCAACGAACCCAGCACCGCCCATTTACCCATTGTCTTTGTCACCACCCATATGGACGAAAAATCAATGGAGCGCGGTGCCTCATTTGGTAACACGCACTACCTGATTAAGCCCATTGCCTTTCGGGATTTGTTGACAGTCCTCAACGATTTGGTTTTGCAGCAAACTGCGCCGTGCGTTCCGTCTGTCAATTAGAACCTCTAAATCTCACCGCCTCAAAAAATCCAGGCTAACTGGCTCACCCACCTTTCACGTGTGGGTGGGTTGGACGTGGCTTCAAAAGCACGCTATGATACAACCTACCATGATATGTTGGTCAAAGAGGTTGTATGAGCGAGGGTTTCCCGCCTGAAAAAACGGAAAGTCAGGCGGCTGAGGAGAAGGATGGCGTGTCTGGTCAAGACAGGGTGATGGGCAAACGGCCGTTAATCACCCTGATCATTCCCACGCGCAACGAAGCCGAAAATATCGCTCCCCTGCTAGAACGCATCATCCAAGCAACCAAAGAACTCTCCCTCGAACTGCTTTTCGTAGATGACAGCAGCGATCATACCCCCAACATGATCAAACTGCTGGGCCAAAAATATCCCTTGCCCGTGCGCGTTCTGGAGCGCACGCCAGCGGAACAGAACGGGCTAACCGGTGCCATCATAGACGGCATGAAATTGGCGCGGGGGGAGTGGGTTTGCGTCATGGATGCTGACCTACAGCATCCCCCTGAAGTCATCCCCCAGCTTTTGGCACAGGCGCAAAGAAGTGGTGCCCAATTGGTGGTGGGCAGCCGTAAAGGCGATTTAATAGGCCCCTTGGGGCTACCCCCTGGGCGAGCGTTTGCATCGCACCTGCTTACAATTCTTGCCCGCTTCCTTTTCCCACGCCAGCTAAAAAGCGTCTCAGATCTGTTAACAGGCCTGTTTTTAGTGCGACGCAAGACCGTTGACACCACCCAACTGCGCCCCAATGGCTTCAAAATCCTGCTCGAACTTCTCATACTCATTCCCGACATCTATGTCTCAGAAGTCCGATTTGATTTTGGTGAGCGTACCGAAGGACACAACAAAGCTGATTGGCACGAAGGGCTGCGCTTTCTGCACCAGTTAATACGGCTTAGAATGACAACCAGCACCCACTTGTGGCGCTGGCTACTGGTTGGGTTTAGCGGTCTGGTGGGCAACATCACGCTGCTAATTGTGTTCACCGAGCAGTTGGGTCTGCATTACCTGCTGTCAACAATTCTGGCTACGGAATGTGCCGTCTTTTGGAGTTTCTATTGGGCAGAAAAATGGGTTTTTCAGGAGCGGCAGGAAGGAGAAGTCAGGCACCGCTTGCGCCGCTTTGTCACCATGAATCAAATTTTCCTGCTGCTCATCCGGCTGCCGCTTATCTGGCTACTGGTTACAGAGGGTTGGGCGCACTATGTGACCGCCAATCTGGTGTCAATCGGCGTGGTCGGTCTGGTTCGCTATCTGCTGGCCGAACAGTGGATTTGGACAAAACGATTGATTCTGCGGCCACTCCCTCGGTTTTACTACAATATCCACGGGTTAGTAGGCATTTCGACCCCAGTACGGCTACCGACCCTTGAACATTTCATAACCTCAACGCCGTTGGCGCAGGTGGATATTTATATACGACTAGATCGATACGGCACGCCACGCTGCCTGCCAGGTGCCCTGTGTTACGATGAAGGGCTAAGTCGTTTTGGCTTTGGCGTGGCAATTTTGCAGGGCGAGGCGTACAGTGAGGTAATGGTATCGCCCCTGCTAGAGCGGTCGCCCCAGGCTCTTTATGACCATGTTATTGAGCCAGTTCTGCGCTGGACGCTGGTACGCAAAGGGTATGCGCTGATACGAGGAGCGTGTGGTGTGTTCAGGGAGCGCGGGATCTTGGTGGCGGCTTCAGCCAAAACGGATGTGGTTGCAGGGATGTTGGAGGCGATTCAACTGCATAATGGGACATTTATGGGAGGAGATGGGGTGATTTTGGGGGAAAACGGCCGTTTACTCTGCTTCCCCAAACCCATTTCCCCAGCACACAGCCACGAATGGTTGGCAAATAACACACCCGCCCATAGCATCCAACAGCGAGTGGAACAATGGCTGCGACGGATAAACGGCCGTTTTCCCGCCCGCTGGTTCACCAAACTCCATCTTCCGCTTGCCACACTCAATGCCTATTGGCAACGGTATCTGCCGCCGCCCCGCTATATGGCTGATGCCCTGGTGCCTGGGCTAACCTACAGCCAAGAAGCCACGCTGTCGCTGCTGGTGCTGGTAAACCCAGACGGGCAAGCCGAGCCTGTATCTATCACCCAAGCCGTGGAAATTTTGCAGCAGAACAGCGACCGTGCCTACACGCTGCCGCCTTACCCAACACTCATGACCCGCTTGTCGTCCTGGCGTGGGCAGGATTTGGCAGCAGCAGAGCGAGACATTATTGGCACTGCGCTGCGGTCGCGGGCGGCACGGCAGGTGGTGAGCAAAAACGGCCGTTGGTGGGAGCAAACAAGCGGGCAGCGTTCCACCGGGATAACCTCAGTTGGGTCAAACCCGCTATCGCCAGAATTTTAAGAGAGAAGAGAGAAGGTCAAGCTGCATGTCTAAAGAGCCAAAAGTTATTGTCGTGATGCCAGCCTATAATGCTGCCCAAACACTGGTAGATACCTATCGTCAAATTCCACCGGGATATGTAGACCACGTCATTTTGGTGGACGATGGCAGCATTGACGATACGGCACTGGTGGCGCATGATTTGGACTTGGATTTGATTGTGCATCCCCACAATGCTGGGTATGGTGCTAACCAAAAAACGTGCTACATGGAAGCCTTGCGCCACGGAGCCGACATTGTGATTATGCTGCATCCTGATGGGCAATACGACCCGCAAATTATTCCCGATATGATTAACGCGATTCGGGAAGGCAAAGGGGATTTTGTTATGGGGTCGCGCTTTATGCCGCCACAGGCCGCGCTGGCGGGGGGAATGCCGCGCTATAAATATGTGTCGAACCGGTTTTTAACGGCCGTTGAAAACCTTGTCATGGGCACCCACCTGTCCGAATGCCACACCGGCTACCGCGCCTACAGCCGCCGCCTGCTGGAAACCGTCCCTTTTTTACGCAATTCCAATAACTTTGTCTTTGACACCGAGATGATTTTCCAATCCCATCATTTTGGTTTCACCTTTGCCGAAGTACCGGTTAGCACCAAATATTTTAACGAAGCCTCCTCCATCAGCTTCACCGCCAGCACTGTTTATGGATTGAGTACGCTGTGGGTAGCTGGTCGTTATTTGCTTCATCGGCTAAAGCTGTGGCAATTTGATGTGTTTAAGGCACCCCGCCGCCGCGTAAAAAGCTAGGGCTGCACCCGCACCGCGTCGTTGTCGGCAAGCTGGCTTGATGTGGCTGGCAGTCGCTCCCCCGTTTGGCGGCCGTAAACGCCCACCAACAGCACCACATCAAAGTTATCCAGCGGCAGCCAGCGGCTGTCGTCCATAGTTTGGTTTACAGGCCATTGGGAAAAGGGATACGTGCCCGCCAGTGGGTCGCCGTCTAGCTGCGCCACAAGCTGCCCGCTTTGGGCATCCACAGCATGGACAAAAACGGTAATCTCTTCGCCGGGCGGGGCATGGAGCTGCCACAGCAGATCGAGCAGCAGCCCGCCAGGCTGGGCGGTCACGGTGGCGCGGTGGAGGGTCAGTAGTTGATTTTCGCCAAACGTTGCCAGAGAAACGGCCGTTTCTGCCTTCGCCACCATTCCCGCCAGCCGAATCACAATCTCATTGGCAGCATAATCGGCCACAAAGATACGCCCCGCCGTGGGCAGCAGCGTTGTCCAATCGAGCAGCGGGCCACTGACCCCGTAAAAGTAAGGGGGCGTGGCGCGGGTAGCGTCATGGCGCACCAGATTCACCGTAGCGGGTTGCCCCGTCTGCACCGCCACCAATGAATCGGGCTGGGCGTAATCCGGCCAAAACTGCACCCCTTCGTGACCCAGCGCATAGGTAGCCTGGGTGGGTGCCAGCCAGGAGGGAAAGTTGATGAGCGTAATCGGTTCGGGGGCGGTTTGCTGATAAAGTTGGGTGGCCTGGTTAACGGCCGTTCCCAGCATCCCATGCAGCCCCATTCGCTCCCGAATGAAGGCCACATTTTGCCCCAGCAGCCCCAGCAACAGCCCCACAACCAGCCCATAGCGCCACAGCGGTTTGCCACGCGGCCAGATTGCCAATTTGATGGCGACATCCGTCCACAGCCAGGCGATGCCGACGCTGGCGGCGGTGAGCAGGCGGGGGCCGTTAATGACGTAATCAAAGCGGAGGAGGAGAGTGGCGGGAAAAACGGCCGTTAACCACCACAGCCCCGGCAGCAGCGAACGCCGAGTCGCCCCGCCCAGCCACAAAATCAGTGCCGCCAGCAACAGCCCGATGCCAATAAGCGTCAGCGCAGCGACCATATCGCCCCAGCCCCGCCCCTCGCGCAGCCAGCCACCCAGCCAAGTGGTTGGGTAGGCCAACCCTTGGGCAAAGTAGGTGAGATTTTGCCGCAGCGGTTCGCCGCCGTTTAGCTCAATTTGGCCGCTAACCGCTTTGGGAGCCAGCCACCAGATGGGAAACCAGAGCAGGGCGGGAATCAGCCAGATGATGCCCTGGCGCACCCCATCGGCCAGCTTGCGCCCTGGGGTTGTCCACAGCAGTAGTGCCAGCAGCGGCCCCACCAGCACGCCGTTTTCGTGGGCAAAGGGGGCGAGAAAGGCAAAAAAGAGGCTGAGAAGATACCAAAAAATGGGAGAGTCAGTTGATTTCCCTGTAAGAAAATAGGACGCGGAAGAACACGGAAGAACACGGAAGAATCTGTGAAATCTGCGGAATCTTTGATTTTCATTTTCATCCGTGGCAATAGGCCACCGTTCCTGAAATCTCCTCTTTCTCTGCGAACTCTGCGAACTCTGCGGTTCAACTTCCCAAGACTGCGTCTGCCAATAGCACGCTAAGGCCAACAAAATCAGCGTGGTCACCAAAATTTGCGACAGTGCCCCCACCCAGGGAACGGCCTGATAGCCAAAGGGAAAAAGCCAGTAGAGCGTTGCCACCAGCCAGCGGCGCGGCCAGCGGTAGGCATCGTCCCACAGCAACCCGGCCAACTGCGCCGCCAGCAGCCCGTTAAGCAGATGCAGCAGCAGGTTGATGGCGTGCTGGGCAACAGGACTGTGATGACCCAGGGTTAAGTAGAGCAGCTTCCAGAGGATAAAGGTCAGCGGGCGATAATAGGCCAACGAGCCGGCCGTGCGCCACATTTCGCTCAGGCTGGTGGCATCTACGTAGGGTAGGTGGACAAAATCATCAAAGAAGAAGGGAAGTGACAGGCTCCTGCCGTAGACAAGGCCAATGAGCAGCAGCCCCCACAGGGCAAGTGCCAGCCAGAGACGATTGGGGGTGAGAGGGTGCTGGCGCATCATTACGGCCGTTCCATCGTGAGTAAAAGGGCGGTATCGTTGGGCCAAGAACGGCCGTTGCTGTCTTGCGCGGGAATCCGCTGCCCGGCGGCGGGGTCGTAGATACCAACGCCTATTTGATATTGCCCGGCGGGCGCGTCGGCTGGCCAAGCAAGGATGCGCTGGTCTTGCAGCGTTTGCTTGGTATCCCATAGCCAAAAGGGTGCCATGCCCAACAGTGGGTAGCCGTCGGCTTGGGTGACGAGCGAGCCGTCGGGGGCGTAGAGATGGACAAAAACGGTTAAGTCCTGCGGCTGGGCGGTTAAGATTTGCCAGGTGAGGGTGAGGGTGATTTGGTCGCCTTGCTGCTGCGAATCGGCGAGAGCGAGGGCAATGGCCTGATTGCCAAACGTAGCTTGGGGGGCGAGGGCGGCTACGTCGGTGACGCGGCCAGCGGCGACAAGCTGGATGTGGTCAGGGGCATATTGGGTGAGGTAAACGGGGCCGCTATTGAGCAGATAGTGCTTCATGCCCTCATAATCTACCCCTTCGCCCAACATACCGTAGTAGTAGGGCTGGGGCTGGCGGATGTTGGCAAATTGAATGGCGGTGGCGGGTTGGTCGGCATCGGTGTGGCCGTAGATCACGTCTTCCATGCCGATGTAGAAGGGGATGAGCTGGATGCCGTTGTTGCCAACGGCGAAGGTGCGTCGTTCGGGGGTGAGCCAAGAGGGGGTGTTGACAAAGAGCAGCCGCTGGTCGTCGGGGGTTTGCTGGGCGACCTCGGTGGCATCAAGGATGCTGCGCTCGCTGAGGTGGTAGAGGGCGATGCGTTCGTTGACAAAGCGGATGCTTTGGCTGAGGGTGAGGGTGAGAAAAACGGCCGTTAATCCCCACCCCACCCATTTTTGCCGCAGCGTCAGTGCCACGGTCAGCAGCCCACCCCACAGCCAGGCAATGCCGACACCGGGTGGGTAAAGCAGGCGCGGGGAGTTGATCACATAATCGAAGTTGAGAAAGACGAGGGCGGGCAGGTTGAGGGCGGTGAACCAGAGGAGGCTCATGGCGAGTAACGGCGCTTTCCAGCGCCACAACACCCACCCCACCAGCAGCAAAATTGGCAAGCTGACCAGTTGAATGGCCGCCAAATCGCTGACGCGGCCGCTGCCAAAAAGGGTGTTGCTGAGAAAGCTAAAGGGGTAGGTGATGCCCTGCAAGAAGTAGGTGGCAATTTGCATCAGACGTTCCGGCGTGGGGGGGCCAAAGCTGTATTCTTGCTTGGGGATGGTGAGGGAGCGCCAAACAAAGGCGGTGTTCATCAGCAGGCCGATGACGGGGCCGGGCAGCCACATCTGCCGCTGTCGTTTTTGCAGCCACAGGGTTAGCTCGGCGGTGGCGAGCAGAGCAAACCCCATGGCGCCATATTCGATCTCGAAGGGGGCGATGAGGGCGATGAGGAAAGCAAGAACGAGCAGGCGGGTGCTGTGTCGGACGCGGGCTTGCCAATAAACGGCCGTTGCCAGCAGCAGCAAAAAGTTGATCAGCGGGTAAAAGAAGTTGTTGATCCAGGGGATGGACTGATAGGCAAAGGGGAGGGTACCAAAGAGGATGGCGGCCAATCCGCCCGTGTAGTAGCGTTGGCGGGAGCAGTCAATCCAGGTGGCAAGAACGGCCGTTAACGCCACATTGAGCGCATTCAAGGCGATATTGTGGTAGCGCAGCCAGGCGCGGTCGTGGTGCCCCAACAGCAAATACCACACCTTGATGATCGCCTTGCCCAACGGCCGATAATCGGGGGCACCATCGGCGGTGAGGAAAATGTTAAACGGGGTGTGCCAGGAGAGCCAGCGGATGTGGGTCACGTCTTCTTGCAGGTAGGGCAGGCTAAGGCTGCTGCTGTAGAGCCAGTAGCTGAACCAGATGCCAACGACGACACCCACGACCAACGGCCAGCGGCGGGCGACGTAAAGAGGCCGGGGTTGAATGGTGGGGCGGTGCCAAAAGCTAAACCAGTGCTGCATGGTGGGGATTATAGCGGATGGTGAGAAGGCGGGGAAGTAAGGCGATTTGGAAAATCGCCCTACGACATGTCATCTGGTTTGCCAACACAGGGCGTATGGCAATACGCCCCTACCGGACGGGGTGGTTTGTAGGGGCGTATTGCATACGCCCTTTTGCGTAAAATCCATCCTGCATGGCAAAAACCAATTTTGCGCGATCCCACGCCACGGGTGCGGGATGGGCGGGACTCGTTACCACTCGCCCGCCAAGAACAGAGGTCAGGGATCAACGAGATGAAGGACGACGCACCACCCGAAAACCGTTGAGGTCGTCACGGTTGAGCGGCTGAGAGTCGCTGCGGAAGGACGAGCACACGCTGCTCTGAAGGCTGCCCCATGACCCGCCGCGTAGCGCACGTAGAACTTTACTCTGATCAATAGTCACATCAGTTGGGTTGCCATATTTATTCAGGCACCATTCCCACACATTGCCGACCATATCCATGCAGCCATAGGGGCTGTCACCCTGCGGCGAATAGCGGCCAACAGCCGTTGTTCCCCTCACCCTCGCCTCGCTTGTATTAGCACATCCTTCCCGCCACGTCCCCCACGGATAATCCCGCCCATCCGTTCCCCGCGCTGCCTTTTCCCACTGTTCTTCTGTCGGCAGCATCATCCCTGCCCGTCTGGCAAACGCCACTGCATCGTGCCAGCTTACCAACACCACCGGATGATCGGCTTTGTCGGCCGGAAAGGTGCGTTTCTTCTCATCCCAATTATACGGTTGTGCCCAGCTTTCATTTACATTTGGCACGCGGTGCTGGGGGTTAGCATCCAAAAAACGCTTGTAGACAGTATTGGTCACGGGCGTTTTGCTCACCCAATAGCCCGGCAGCTCGCGCCTGTCCTTGTTTTCGCCATACAAAAACGGCTCCGGCGAGATGTAAATCATTTCTAGACCTGTTTTACTGTCCACATAGTTTTGCGGCATCTTAGCGTAGCCGGGGTTTCTAAACCCCGCTACCTCGACCACTGCTGGCGTTGGCGGGATTGTTGGACTAGCGGGAGGCGAGGATTGGCATCCTCGGCTACGGGCGGGGGCTGGCTCTGGCGCGGCAGCAAAAAATTGTTGGTAAACGGCCGCTTTTGCCCCACCCCCCACCGCCGTCAGCAAATTGATCAGCACCCCATGCCGTTCAGCATAGCCAATCAGCAGCCGCACCTTCTGCGGCTTGCTCATGCCAATGGTAAACTGGTCGCCCACGTCGGGGAAATAGTCGAAACAGAGCGTCTCTAGCTCATCGTCGCTGTAATGTTTTTGCAAAAATTGGCGCAATTGCGCCCGGTCGGGTGTTGTCATCGGCTGGTCTTGTGTGGTTTTGGCTTGTTTGCGCCCAAGTTTAGCAAAAAGGGACGGACAATGGAAGTCATAAAGACCTCCGAGATTTTTGAAACCTCGGAGGTCTGGAGGCGGCCTATGGGTTCAACATCGCCACAATGGGGGTAATGTCGTCCAACTCTTCGCACTGCCAAACGGCCGTTTCCAACCCCCCAATCTGCTCATCCGTCAGCCCCGCCCCTGCCAGCCAGCGGAACTTTTGCCGCAATTCATCGTCCGTTGCCTGCGCCGTCAAATCCCACAGCGGCCGGATTTCGCCGGAATCAAAGGTTTGGCCGTCTTGCGTCTCAATCAGCACCCGCGCCAGCCGTTCTGAGGGGAAACGCACATTAAACACGTCATCGTCCACCATCTCCACCCGATCCGCCAAAGCCAGTACCGACTCATCAAACAACGCCTCCCCGTGCAGCTCCGCATACCCAAGCTGGCCGTGATGCAGCGCCATCGCCACCGGGAACGGCAGGCTGTACTGGGCTTCTTCGGTGTTTTGCGGCCGGCGCATCGCCAGCCGCGTCGCCTCGTGGAACGTATGCACCCGCACTTTGGCGATGTCGCCTACCGCCAGCCCATGTGCATTTTTCAGCTTCAACGCCCCGGCAATCGGTGCCTGCGCCCAATAGCAGACCGCATACGGCTTAAAATATTGGATCATGATGGCAAAGTCGCTGCCCAAATTTTGCCAATAGTGCGCCACTCGCTCCTCCTCCACCACAATGGCCGGTGCGCCCGTAAAGCCCAACTGCGCCATTTGCGCCGCGCTGACCCCGGTCATTGCCCCCCAGCCAGAGCCGTCCTTGACCATGGTAGGAAAATCAATGCAGCGCATCATTTGCGAACGGGGGCCGTGGTATTCGGCAATGCCGAGGGCATGGCGCGTTTTTTCGCCGTCCAGCCCCATCCATCGCGCCAAAATGGCGGCGCACCCCAGTGCCGACCAGGAGCCAGAGGTATGGTAGTCGCAAACGGTGGCGTGCTGCGCCGTGCCAGCGCGAATAGCAATGTCGTAGGCCATGACGAGGGTGGTTAGTAGCTCCTTACCAGAGATAGGGCCATATTTTTGGACGGCAGCCAGGGCTGCTGGGACTAAGGCGACCCCGGCGTGGCCTTTGACAGGGCGGCAGCTATCGTGGATGTCGAGGGCATCAATGGTCATGCCGTGGGCGAGGGCAGCACCCGGGATGGAAACGGAACGGCCGTCTAGCCACAGCCGAGCATCGTTACCGCCATACGCCGCCGCCGCAAAATCGTAGATGATGCGCGACAAATCGGTTTTGCGGGCGCCAATAGCCGTGCCAATGGTGTCGAGCAAGCAGCGGCGCGCCTGGTTTTTTACATCGTCGGGCAGGTCGTCCCAGCGCAGGTTGTGGATATAGTCAATCACAGGGGAGGAGTCTCGTAAAGGTTCCATAGGGGTGGGAAGCAAGTAACAGGTGGCAAGTTACAAGTCACTTGTAACTTGCCACCTGTTACTTGCAACATGTTTTTTTGACAATGGCATCATTTTATCTGGCGCGCCACGTTTGACCAAACGGCCGTTCTGCGGACAATATCTGCGAAGGAGTACGAAAATGCCCTCAATTCTGACACCCGAACGGCTGTCGTTTTTACTGATTTTGCTTGGCTTTGCTATTTTCCAAACAACCAGACGTAATTTGAGGGGGTATGGGATAACGGCCGTTTCTGCCCTCTTTTACGCCATCCTCGAAATCCTGGCCCAAGCCACCGTATTAGGCGTTGCCCTCTATGGCTTCAACCTGCTTGTCACCAGCATCATTCCGGGGCGCTGGGGCGGGCTGCTTGCCCTGTTTATCACCGTCGGTGTCGGCTATCGCCCTCTCAAACAAATCACCAGCACCATCGAACGCTACCTGCTGGCAACCTATGGCGAACGAAAACGGTAGGATAGCTTTGCGAATTTGTTCGCCAAAATGGGGAGACCAACCCACCAAAAATCACAAATTTCGGTATTGCTTGCTCCTTGAAACATTCCCTCTTTGCCGCTAACCTTGCCCATCTTGTCTGAGCAAAGAGTGTGGCTCACAAGCGATTGTCCGCTACCAAGCATCAAATAGGACGCAGATTTGCCTGATTTACCTGATAAGTTTTTGAACTGTACAGGTCTTGCTCAATCAGGTGAATCAGCGTCCCATTTCTGAAGGAATAATCAATGGGACGAACCCGCATTCGCAATCGCGGTCAGCGTAGTGGCAGCCAACCCACCTCACCGCTGGCGCACATTCCCTGGCAACCCATCACCAACCACATGCCGCCGCTGGAGTATTTGCGCCCCGACGAAGTGGCAAAACTGCATGAGGCATCACTGCGGATTTTAGAGAAAACCGGCATTGCTTTCATGGATGCCGAGGCGCTGGATATTTGGGAAAAGGCGGGAGCAGCGGTTGACCACAAAAGCGAAGTCGTCAAAATTGACCGCCACCAACTGCTTGATCTGGTTGCCAAAGCCCCCAGCCGCTTCACTTGGCGGGCGCGGAACCCGGCCAAGTCCATGGAAATTGGCGGCAATCGCACCACTTTTGCCCCGCAAGGGGGCGTGGTCTTTGTCAATGACCTAGATCGCGGCCGTCGCCCCGGCATGATGAGCGACTACATCAACTTCCTTAAAATCCAGCAGCAGTGCAATTCGCTCCATTTTGTCGGCGACCAAATCATTGTTCCTCACGATATTGCCGTCTCCTTCCGTCATCTACACCGTTCGCAATCCGCCATTTTGCATTCCGACAAATGTTTTATGGAAGCCCCACACGGCCGCATCATCGCTGCCGACGCGGTGGAAATGGCAAAAATTGTCTTTCAGGAAGACATTACCCAAAGCGACCAGCCCGCGCTGGGTGGGGTGATCAACGCCAGCAGCCCGCTGCGCTACGACGAACGGATGATTGGTGGAATGCTTACCTATGCCCGCGCCCGTCAGGTGTTGATTATGACCCCGTTTGTGCTGGCCGGGGCGATGAGTCCGATTACGATGGCGGCGGCCATTGCCCAGCAAAACGCGGAGGCACTGGCGGGCATTGCCTTTGTGCAGTTGGTTAGCCCTGGTTCGCCGGTGATGTATGGCGGTTTTGCCACCAATTTGGACATGAAAACGGGTGGCCCGGCTTTTGGCACGCCGGAAGGGGCGTGGGCGATGATGGTGGGGGCGCAGATGGCGCGGTTTTACAACCTGCCCTATCGCGGCAGCGGCAGCCTGAATACGTCGCAAACGCCAGATGCCCAGTCGGCGTATGAAACGATGTGGTCTATTTGGCCGGCCGTTATGGCCCACACCAACTTTATCATGCACGCCGTCGGCTGGCTGGAAGGGGGGCTGACGGTGAGCTATGAAAAAATCATCATGGACATGGAAAATCTGGCGATGCTGGAGCATTTTTTCCAGCCGGTGCCAATTAACGACGAGACGCTGGCGCTGGACATGATTGACCTAGTTGGCCCTGGCGGCCACCATTTGGGCACGCCCCATACGCAGGCACGCTATGCCACGGAGTTTTATCAGTCGTTTTTGATGGACAGGCAGGGGTTTCAGACGTGGCAGGAGCGGGGGAGTGAGGATACGGCCGTTCGTGCCAACAAAATTTGGAAAGAGCTATTGAAAACGTATGAGCCGCCGGAGTTGGAAACGGCCGTTTCTGATGAACTGGCCGCCTTTGTCGAGCGGCGGACAAGGGAACTAGAGGGAGTTGAGTTATACACATAGGGAGATTAGAGATTGGAGATTAGAGATTGTGAACCTTCATCAATCTCCAATCTTCAACCCCCTTTCACTGGTGGTAGCTCCTGAAGAACTACCTTAAACGAGTGTCATTCCCGCGAAAGTGGGAATCCACACCCTGGCGAAAACTGGATACCCACTTTCGCGGGTATGACAATTGGAGGAAGAAACATGAGCAAGAAATATCGTGTGGTTGTAGTAGGGGCCGGCATGGTGGGAGCCAGCGCGGCCTATCACTTGGCAAAGTTTGGCTGGCGTGACATTTTGGTGGTGGACAAGGGCAACATCCCCGTCAACGACGGCTCCACCTCCCACGCGCCGGGCGGCGTGGTGGCGTTGACCCATAACAAGGTGATGACAGAATTTGCGGTTTATACCACCGATTTGTACCGCAGCCTGGCTCCCTACGATAACCCGCGCAACACCTACAACGCCGTCGGTAGCTTGGAAGTGGCACTGACGGAGGCGCGGTGGCAGGATATGATTCGGCTGCACGGAGAGTCGCTGTCGTACCACACCGATTCGCAGCTATTAACGGCCGAAGAATCGCAGGCCAAGGTGCCTTATTTGAACGCCAAGCGGATTCGGGGCAGCCTGTTTGTGCCAAAGTCGTCGCTGATTTCGGGGCCGAACGTGGCGGGGGCGTTTTTGCGCGATGCGGCCGCAGACGGGGCGGTGGAGGTGTGGGACAACACCCCAGTGGTGGATGTGGAGGTGGAAAATGGGCGGGTAACGGCCGTTCTTACCGCTAACCCCGACCATCCCCGCATCGAATGTGAACAGGTGCTGCTCTGCACCAACATTTGGAAGCTGCCCGTCAACGACAAGCTGGGCATTCCCCTGCCCCTCATGGCTTACGAACATCAATACCTCCACGCCGAACCCATTCCCGAACTGGCTCACTTTGTGCCTGGCAAGCGGGAAGATGAGGTCGTTTACCCCACCGTGCGCGAACTCGATTCGGCCATGTATTACCGCCAGCATTGGAACCGGCTGGGGGTGGGCAGCTATTGGCACAAGCCGCTGGCAATGCACCCCAAGAAGGTGGGCAAAACGGCCGTTCAACCGTTCACCCCCGAAGATTTTTTTGCCGAACCGTGGCAGCGGGTTAAGGAAGTTGTGCCATCGCTGGCGCAGGCCACCCAGTTTAGCAACCAAATCAACGGCATGTTTGCCTTTTCCATTGACGGGATGCCGATTATTGGCGAGTCGAAGGTGGACGGGCTGTGGCTGGCGATTGCCTCATGGATTACCCACGCCGCCGGGGTTGCCAAGTCGGTGGCGGAATGGATGGTGACGGGGGAAACGGAGTGGGACATGCGCCAATGCCATGCCCACCGCTTCCTGCCGTTTGCCGTGACGGGCAGCTATGTCACCACGGTCACAAAGAAAAATTACCGCGAAATATACGACATTGTTCACCCCAAACAGTCGCCGTCGGAGCCGCGCAATGTGCGGCTGTCGCCGTTTCGCACCCGGTTGGAGGCGATGGGGGTCAACTACACGGCGTTTGCGGGGCTGGAATTGCCGAACTGGTTGGAGGAAAACGGCCGTTTATTGGAAAAACACGACGACCGGATCCCCGAACGGGAAGGGTGGGGCGCACAGCACTGGTCGCGCATCATGGGAGCCGAACATCTGGAAACCCGTGAAAACGTGGCCCTGTTTGACCTCACTGGCCTTTCGATTATTGAAGTCAAAGGCAGCGGCGCGGCGGCTTATGTCAACTATTTGTGCAGCAACGAGATGGATAAACCCGTTGGCTCCGTGGTCTACACCACCTGGCTGACCCCCAGCGGCGGGGTGAAGCGGGATTTGGCCGTGGCGCGGCTGGATGACGACCAATTTTGGATGTTTGTCGGTGAAGGAACGCTGCCGCAGGATGTGCGCTGGGTGGAGCAGCACGCGCCAAAAGATGGCTCGGTGGTGATCGCTGATGTGTCGAACAGTTTTACGGCCGTTGGCCTTTGGGGCCCCAACGCCCGCAAGGTACTGCAAAAAGTGACTACCGACGACGTAAGCAACGAAGCGTTCCCCTACTTCACCTACCAATGGATTGACATTGCCTTTACCAAAGTGCTGGCTCTGCGCCTCTCCTATGCCGGGGAACTGGGGTGGGAACTCCACTTCCCCATAGATCAGGCGTTGGCCGTGTGGGATGCACTGTGGGCGGCAGGGCGTGAGTTTGAGATGCCGGCGGCCGGCATGGGCAGCTTTGACTCGCTTCGCATTGAAAAAGGATACCGGCTGTGGGGTGGCGATGTCCACACCGAGTACAACCCGTATGAAGCGGGGCTGGGCTGGACGGTGCGGCTCAAAAAAGGGGATTTTATCGGTCGTGATGCTTGCCTGGCGCTCAAGCAAAAGCCACTTAAGAAAAAGCTCTCCTGCCTCACACTCGACGACCCCAAAGCAACGCTCATGGGCTATGAGCCAATCATGCACGGCGACCGTTGCGTGGGCTACGTCACCTCTGCTAACTACGGCTACACCGTCGGCAAATACATTGCCTATGGTTATCTGCCTGTTGAACTGGCTGCTCCTGGCACGGAACTAGAAATCATCTACTTTGGCAACCGCTACCGGGCAACGGTGGCGCAAGAACCGCTTTATGATGCGGAAATGGCGCGGTTGAAGGGATAAGTAAAAACAGGCTTAGGAGAATGAGAAGCTAATCAATGGATCAAGCTTCTTATTCTCAGCTTGATTGCATAGAGTGACTCCACTGAAGCCATTATGAGCCTAAATACTCCCAAATCCCTCAATCATTGATCTGAACTTCATAATCTGAAGAACGAATTGTCATAGTCCCGCCGGAATTCCCCAAAAACTTGATATATGCACAAGAAGTACATACAATAGCATCATGGAATTTGAATGGGATGAAGCAAAACGGCAAAGTAACAGACAACGACACGGTATTGACTTTGCCGATGTCATTCAGGTGTTTGATGGCTACACCGTCACCACTGAGGACAAACGCTTTGATTATGGCGAAATACGCTATTTGACTCTGGGGATGCTGCAAAATTTTGTTGTCGTTCTTGTTGTGCATACAGATCGAAAGAGCAACACAATTCGCATCATCTCAGCGCGAAAGGCAACCAAACATGAGCAAAAACGATACTTCAGCTAAAAAAGGGGAAGAAGAAACGATTGGAACAGATTGGGCCAGGTTGGAATCTATGACCGACGAAGAGATTGATTTGTCAGACATTCCTGAATTGACTGAGGAACAATTGGCGAGTATGCGCCCAACGGCCGAAGTCATTCCTGCCCTTGCCCGCCAAGGAAAGACACGTATAACGATTCGATTGGACGACGACATTGTTACCTTTTTCAAACAACAAGCGCATGAGAATAACACGAATTACCAAACGCTCATCAATGCCACCTTGCACCAGGTTATGGTTCAGCAGGGGAAGCAGCATGACTTGCGAACCATGATTAAAGAAATTGTCCAACAGGAATTGGCAAAGGCACCCTAGTCAATTCTCTTTGTAATAGGTAAAAAGCTCGCGGACAACGAAAAAACCAACCTGCTGCAAAACATGACGCGAAGACGTAAATTCCGCCGGGGTACGTCCTACGAACATACCCGGCCATCCTTTACAATACGACCCCAATGGAACCACTCGCTCCCGTAGTGATTATTGGCGGTGGCCCTGCTGGGCTAATGGCCGCCGACGTACTCAGCCGCCACGGTGTTGCCGTGGCTTTGTATGACGCCATGCCTACCGTTGGTCGTAAATTTCTCATGGCTGGCAGGGGCGGACTCAACCTAACCCACGCCGAACCGTGGGAACCGTTCTTATCGCGCTATAGGCCGCGCCGCCCACAAATTGAGCCACTGCTGCAAGCGTTTGGCCCTACTAACGTCCGCCGCTGGGCGCATGAACTGGGCATTGAAACATTTGTTGGCTCGTCGCAGCGCATTTTCCCTACCGACATGAAAGCCGCGCCGCTACTGCGGGCTTGGCTACATCGGCTTCGCGCCAATGGGGTAGTCATTCACGTCCGCCACCGCTGGCAAGGCTGGGGGGATGATGGGGAACTGCTGTTTGAGAAAGATGGGGCAATAACGGCCGTTTCTTCGCCCACCGCCACCATTCTCGCCCTTGGCGGCGGCAGTTGGCCCCGGCTTGGCTCGGATGGCAGTTGGGTACCGCTTCTCACCCAGCGCGGCATTGCTGTGAAGCCACTGCTGCCGAGCAACTGCGGCTTTGACGTGGGCTGGAGCGATTATTTTCGCCAACACTTTGCCGGAACCCCAGTTAAAACGGTGCGGCTGCGCGTGGGCGACCAGTTTGAGCAGCAGGGGGAGTTTGTCATCACGGAAACGGGGGTGGAGGGAAGCCTAATTTATGCGGCATCGGCACTGCTGCGGGATGGGTTGGGGGAAAACGGCCGTTTTTCCCTCCACCTTGATCTTGCCCCCCACCGCAACCAAACGTGGCTACAGCAGCAGCTTGCTCAACCACGCGGTAAACGGTCGTGGGCCAGCCACCTGCAAAGCAAGGTCGGCCTCAAGGGAGTCAAAGCTGCCCTGCTGCGCGAATTCATTCCCGCTGACAACCTCAACAACCCCAACCAACTGGCGGTCGCCATCAAACACCTGCCCATCCCCCTGCAAGCCCCGCGCCCGCTGGCTGAAGCGATCAGCAGTGCCGGTGGCGTAGATTTTTCCGCCCTTGATGACAACCTCATGGTGCGCTCACAGCCGGGGCTGTTTTGCGCTGGAGAAATGCTCGATTGGGAAGCACCGACGGGGGGCTATTTGCTCACTGCCTGCTTTGCCAGTGGCTATGTGGCTGGACATGGCGTGCTGAGTAGGCTCAAGCAACATACAATGTAGGTGGTGGCTGGTTCTTCCTAACCACCGGCCACCCGCCACTATCATAAAATGATGTTACGCAAGATCAAAAAAGCGATGCTGCAAAGCCCCATTGTGCTGGCGGCTCCGATGCAAACGCGGCTGAGAAAACGGCCGTTTACCCAAACCATCCTCTCTCCCAAAGGCTTTCAGCTCGACAAAGTACAGAAAGCCAGCTTTGGCTGTCTTATCATCCCCACCGTCATCGTTCTCATTAGCAGCCTCTTCTCCACCAACTGGTCACTGCTGCTTATCACCTCCTTTATGCTGCTGCCCATCGGGCTGGCGGTGTGGGTGGTGAAGCTGCGCCGCGAAATGGTGTGGGAGGTGACCTGGTACGAGGATCGGGTGGTGGTAAAAGACGGCCGTTATGGCCCTGTTGAACAGTGGCACGAACCGCTCAATGCCTTTACCGGGCTGGCGCGTGACCAGGGGCGTATGCCAAGTGCCAACCGATACAGCAGCGGCAGGGTATTCTATGGCCTCCTCCTGGCACACCCTAATCCCGACAAAAGCCTGCTTCTCCACACCAGCCGCGACCCCATTAGTGAGGAAACGGTGGCGTATTATGAGGCGCAGTTGGGCAAAAAGCTGTTCAAGAAATGACAAAAGTCACCTCCCACACAAGCCGCTTGTATTTGGATTTGGCTATGCTTTCAACCCTTTCATTTGCGGGTCAAA